>CAYYHT010000444.1:0-6757 GCA_964471355.1 uncultured Enterobacteriaceae bacterium | reverse complement strand
CAGCCTGGTGCGCCAAGATGAACTCCGCCTTCTTGCCGCCTGCATCTGCTGCATACTCCTGAGCCCACTCGTTCACCAACTGCTTGGAAGCTCCGGCAACTCCATCGCGGAACGCTGCCAAGTGGGCATCATCGTCGACGCGGAACTTCAAGTCGGCGTCTTCAGAGCTGACGTCCGCGATGGCGGCTGGGTTCTTTGCAGCGTGCTCGAACCAACCGCGCTCCGTGTCGGTGAGGGCGCGGTAGCCAGCGGAAGTCCGCTGCTCCTTTAGGTGCTCCTGAACGGTTGCTTCGCGCTCCACATACTCATCGAAGCTCGTGTCCTCCATGAACTTGGTGCCCTTGACTCCGTTGTCCAGCACCCACGCTTCATAGCGTTGCCACTGTTCGCCCGCGTCGTCTGGCTTCGTCGTATCGAGTCTCGATACGAGTGGCGTCCATACCTTGGCCTTGAAGGCGGCGTGTCCCCCTGCAACATCGTCGGCGTCCACCTTGTTGGTCGCAGCATAGGCGACGAACGCGGCGTATTCCTCTTGGGTCATGTCGAGGGTGGCCATGATGAGCGGGTCGCCGGTAATGGCGGCTAGCCCCCCTTGGTTTTCCTCCGCCGCCCTTGCACCCGCAATCGCGCTTCCAGTCTCGCCGATCGCTGTGGACACGCCCATCTTGGCGGCACCAACCAGCACTCCCGTGACCGAATCCTCGGAGATGTTCTCGTCGCCGGTCTTGACGTACTGCCACATTTCGTCGACTGCGGCCTGTCCGCCGCTCTCCAGCAGGTCGGCGATCACGGCCTCCGAGACCTTCCCGCCCACATTGCTCAATCGTGCGGCAATGAGCGACTTCAGGGTCTGGATTTCGGTTGCGCTGCCCTCTTCTCCTTCGTGTCCGAGTGTCTCGGCGCCAGGCGCATCGGGGTCTTCAGCCGTTGCAGCCTCACCGAGAGCCTCCACAAGCGCGGTGAGGAGCTCCTGAACGAACTCCTCGGGCATTGCGGCGATCTGGGCCTCAAAGTGAGCCATTCCGCGATCGAGACCCTCGCTCCAACCGCGTCCTCCCAAGCCTTCATCGACTAGAATCCACCCGCTTGCTTTGACGTGTTCCCATGGAACCGCGACCGCGGCGCCCAAGACGGCGCTGCCAACCTCGCTACCCACTTCACCCATCGCACCCGTCACGTTCTCTTGCAGCCCAGTCACGAACGTCGCCACTCTGCCTTCTTTGAGTGGCTCGAAAACCGCCTCGTCCAACAGCGGCGTCAGTTGTGCCCAGACCACCTGACTCATCAGGTCCAAGGCAAGCGCCTTTGTCCCTTCTTCCGCGTCGTAGCTCGACCCGAGCATCGCCTCCTTGATGATGATGGAGGCCACCCCGGAGCTCGAGCTTGCCAAGAGCTGCGCGGCGAGTGGCGCAGCGCCCGGTCCTGTGAGTGCGGCTGCGGCGGCTGTAGCGGCGAGCTGTGCGGCCCAGCAGGCGAGGTCTGCGGCGGCCTGGCGGGCAGCTTGGTATTCCTCGATCGACCCACCGACTGCGTCGGCCATTGCCGACATGCGCTTGAGCTCCTCTTCGGTCATTTCCTGTTGAGGCGTGGCCTCCATCTGCTGGGCAAAGGCCGCATAGTGGAGGGCGGCGTCGTTGTCGCTACTCGCAAATGTCTCGAACAGGTAGGCCGTCTCGTCCAGTGTGCCCTCGGTCTTGTCGACGAGCTCTGCGACCATGCTCCCGGCGCGCATCCCGGCTCCCCAGACCAGTTCCGCATCACACGCTTCCACACCGATTTCTTCGTGCACCAGGGCAGCAGGCAAGTTCTGAATTCTCCCGCGAATTGCGGCTCGCGCTTTGGCCCATGACTCAGGGTAGACCTCCTCAAAGGTGCCCCATTGTCCAGGAGCTTCCATCAGGTCGAGGGTCTCGATGTCGATGCCGGGGGCACTGATATCGACGCGATGGTTGAGCAGTTGGATGCGCAGCTGATTTTGCTCTTCGACCGCAAAGGTGTCCTCTGGGTCGGCTTCGACGGCTCTTCGCGCATCACGGTATCTGTCGTACGCGGTCTTCAGCGGCTCGCTTCCGCTCATGGAGGGGCGGAGCAATGAGGTCCACTCGCCCGCAACGAGAACATCTGATGTGGCCTCGATGGCGGCCATCAGCACGGCCTCATCTTCGGCGCCTTGGTCATGGATGATGGTGAGCGCAATGGCCACATCGCCGCCCGCCGCCTTGTCGAACATCTCTTCAAATTGCATGACGGCCGAGCTGGCGATGGCTGGTCCCCAGTTCCCGACGTACCGTTCACTGGCCGCAGAGCGCACTCCAGGCCGCATTGCGCGGGTCGCGCTGGAGATCCGCCAACCGGCGTGGGTCCACGCCGTTCCATCTGATCGCTGCTCGGCGACGTCACCTGCGAGGCCAATGAGAGCCTTCGCGATGTCCACCTCTTCACCCATCTCGAGGGCGCTCACCAAGCGCGTTTCATGTCGCGCCACAAACAGGGCCATGTCTGCAAGTGCCGAGGCACTGTCTTCGGCGGGGCGAGACGTTGTGTCGCCGCTATCTGATTCTTCGGTGGACTCCGCAGTCGCCTGCGGGTTCGCCATCTTCTGGCGCGAGGCATCGAGCAGGGCCTCGACACGCTGAAGGGCTTCGGCGTCTTGACTGCAGACGTCCAAGTACTTCTGGCTCTCGGTGGATGAGATAGCGACCTTGCCGAGGTCGTTGTCGGACATGTCTGCGAGCGCGTCCACCGCTTTCCAGGGCTCATCCCACAGCCAGTGCCCCTCGACACCCGTGCCGGCAGCGTCGTGGAGTGCGGCTTGGGCGTCGTTGCCGTCGAGCATGGCGATGAGCTCTTCGTAGGCGCCCGGATCGTTGGCGGTGGTCCGCTGGAGATGGTCGCGAAAAGGCAGGTCGGCTGCGGCGGCTTGTCGTTCTTCGATCCCCATTGCCTCGATGGCGGCGCGCAGGGCTGTGGTCGATCCCAGGCCTAGCCAGTCGTTGTCCGCTGCATAGGCCTCGCCCTGCTGCTCGCGGCCAAGCATCGAGTATTCGGCGACAAGGCGGTCATCGCCTTCTCCGTGCAGTTCGTCGAGGCGGTATTGCATCTCGGGGTCCGCCACGCGAGCGGCCCGTTTGGACGCGAGTTCCTCGCCCTCCAGCCCCTCGTCGCGAAGGGCGAGTAGCCGCTCGCTGTCCAGATCGTAGTCTTGATCTTGGTCACCTGTGAGCAACGGGTATGGCAGCCCGCCCACAGACTCGTCTCGGGCGCCGTGCTCAATACGGTCCTCGGCAAGGGAATCGCCAAATCCCGCCGCCTGTATTCCATCGACCACCAGGTCTTCGCCGAGGTGAACGCCTCCGGCCATCACATCGTTGAAGGTCTCGACGATTCCCCACGACCCGAGTCCGCCGTCGCTCTCCAACAGCTCGGCGTCCTCGAGCTCGCCGGTGGCGCTGCGATAGAACTTGTCCCAGGCATCGGCATTCGGGGCCTGCCCTCGCAGGTGGGCGAGCGTGGCTCCGTCGGCGAGCAGAGCGCCGCGTCCAGCACCCGCGAAGTCTCGCCGGTTCACTGTGGCCATGACCTCGTCCCACTTGCCCGCATCGGCCTCGCTTCGAAGCTTCAGGCAGATGGGGTCCAGCTCACCACTCTCGATGGTGTGCAGGCCCGACTGCGCGGTCTCGTCTGAGATGGAGCCCTCGGTGCGAGCCTTCTGCAGCATGAACTCCAGGCGGTACCCGGTTTCCTGGGCGTATGCGGTCAATACACGGGTCTTTCCGCCCGACAGCGAGAGCGTTGCGAGGTAGGTGGTGAGGGCCTTCTCGTAGTCTGTGCCCCCCGGGAAATCCCAGCCTGCAGCACCCTTCATCAGCTCGACGAGGCGCGCGACATGCGCGGCAGTGGCGACATTGGCATCGAGGTCGGTCTTGGAGTCCTGGCGGACCCCGTCGATGAGCGCACCGTCCAGCTCATAGAACTCGGGCTTGAGCATCGAGACGTCACGGGGGTCGGCTGATTCCTCGATCTCCAGCGATTCCATGCCGGTGACGCGCAGTAGCCGCTCGAGTGGATACTTGACCGATGGGTCGATGGCGGAGCGATCGAGGTGCCGGCCAAGCGGTATGCCAAACAGCTGCTCGTATCGCTGTTGAACATAGGTGTGTGGGGCGTCGGGACTGAGGACGGTGGCTTTGGAGAGGAGGTCGCTCGTGACTCCGGCTGCCTTGGACCCGTCGTCGTTCACAACGGCGACGAAGAGGAAGTCTAGTCGTTCGTCCACGTCCCACTCGGCCTGAACGACCTCGTCGGAGCGGGTGTCGTCGTCGTCTTTCAGGGTGAGTGCGACGGAGCCGTATTTCATGTAGCGGAAGATGTCACCTGCGTCCTGCAGTGAGGCCAGCCCATGGGTGAGACTCCCGCCGACGACTGCGTATCCGGCTTCCACAGCTGACTGAAGGATGACCAGGTCCTGCTCCTGGAGAAGCTCTGTTTGCGCCGCCTCGGTGAACTCAGACAGGAATGCCTTTGCTAGTGAAACCGCCATGGCACTGTCTTCATCAATGACCGTCTCTGCGAGCAGTGAACCGATTCGTCCGCAGCGCTCAATCAATGCGTCGAGCTTTTCATTGTCCTCTTCGCTGGTCCCCCCTGCGCCGGACAGGCTAGCGCGAGCCTTGGCCAGGGCGTCCTCTTCGCGACCGAGGATCTGAGCGGCTCGGCGTCGAGTGTACGGGTCTTCGATGTGCTGCAGCAGCTCGAGTACGGTGGATGAGCCGGCATAGCGGTCGGCGACTTCGGTGAACGCCAGGCGAATACGTGACTCGATGCGCGCGCCGTCGCCGGTGTCGGCGCTGGCCTTGGCCAAGAAGCTGGCGCGAGCGGACTCCAGGGCCGCCATCACCGAGGCGCCGATGTCGTTCAAGCCATCGAGCAGACCAAACCCCCAGCCAGCGTCGGCGCGCGAGGCCTGCAGGGCCTGGACTGCTGCGTGAATCTCGGAGTCCACCTCGTCGACGAACCCTCCGGACTCTTGAGCGGGCGCCTCTGCGGCCGAGGGGGCGGTCATTCCCTGGTGGGTGGCTGAACTGATGGCGGTGGCAAGAGCGGGGTTGGCCGCCCGCAGCGCAGCCATGAGCTGCCTGTCCTCGGCCAGGGTCTGCGCCAAACTGGGATCGCCGCCGATTTCGTCCAGCAGCCCTTCGAGGTCCTCCCAAGCCGCGCGCTTCACGGCGTCGCGCACCAGGACGGCGTCGTCGGTCGCGGGAAGCTCGCCTGTGGCCAGGATGCTGTGGGCTCTGAGTCGCTGCACGGTGGGCATTCCCGTGAGCAGCCCAGACGTCAGCGCTGCATCGGCCGCGAGTCGGTCACGCAGCACTGGACTGGTGCACAGGGAGAGCAAGATGGCCACTCGCCGTTCCCCGGCCACCGCTTGAAGCTGCAGTACCGCGTCGGGCAGGGGATCGACTTTCTAACGCCACTGCGCGTGGTCCCGTCCCGCCTCGCTCCACCAGCCCGCCCCCCAAAATGCGGCTTGGTCCCACAGCGCGGCGCGTTCGCCCAGGTTCGGCCACGCGTCGATGGTGGCAGATGCCGCCTTGTCGTTGGGGTCGCCGGCAGAGCCTCCCTCGGCGCTCAGCAGTGCCTGAAGGGCTGCAGCGAGGTGATCGCCGCTTGGCGCGGGATCGGCGGGCGCCGCATCATCCTCACCACCAGCCCCTCCGCCAGCATCCTGGTTCTGTCGGGTCGCGCTGTTCTCGCCCTCGAGCGTAGGGTGCTCCTGCTCGGGCGCGACCGTTGGGGACTTGGTCGCCGGCGTGGCATTCGTGCGGTCGTGAACGGACATGGGGACCTCTTGAGGAGTGAGGAATCAGCGGGACAGGGTGAGCTCAATCATTGATGATCAGAATGACCCACCAGACTGTGCCTTCGGGCCGAATCGTCAGGGTGCCGCCTCTGCCATCGGGTAGTTCAAGCAGCGCGTCGAGCCGACCGTTGCCCGAAAGTGAAGGCTCTTTGACCTTCCACCCCTCAGCCTCAAGCGCTGCTGGCCAGAACTCTCGTATCTGGTCTGGCGTGAGTTCCTTGCCGTAAGACACGGTCATCCCGTTCTCTGAGGAACGCTCGATCATGCCGCCGTACCAAGGCAGATCTGCATTGGCGAGAGCAGGCATCACCTCTTTGAAGCCGAAAGATCGTTCGTTGCGCGGATGGGTGGGTGTCACAGGCCCTCCGCATGCCGTGGCGAGGAAGACGGTGGTGAGAAGGACTGCGATGCTTGTACGCATTGACGCGCTCCGGGCGGGGAATGGGGGCGTGACCTAACCAGCACAGCAGCTCTCGCGCAGACGAGCGGACGCATCGGAGATCCAAGCAGAGGAGCTCGATCATACCGCGACGGCGACCTGCGAGCCCCACGGGCCAAGATCCTCTCGATGCCCTTGCATGACGAAGTAACCAACATGATGCCCATCGAGCCCTCTGGAGGTGAGTGGTGCTTTCGAATTGTGACGCCGGCCTTTGGAGTCACAGGCATCCACGTCGGATTCCCATCGTATGGCACGTGGGCGAACGTTTCAGCGTCGAAACGGACCAATGGGTCTAGATTTCCGCCTGTCCGGTGCAAGCGTCTCGGGACATCCTTTCGGCCTTCGCGCTGGCAGGTGGGGACGCGAGCTGGCCTGTGCTGGGTGCTCTTGCCCGACGCTGAGCCTACTTGCAAAAGGGGTCAGGATCCTCCTATTCCTATTCGGCCAGGGCGCTA
>CAYYHT010000443.1:0-6759 GCA_964471355.1 uncultured Enterobacteriaceae bacterium | reverse complement strand
ATGTCGGCGAACTGCTCGGGGCCGTCGGTGGCCCAGATCTGAACCGTCAGGTCTTGTGCCTCTTGGTCCTCGAGGATGATCGAGAACGAAATGGACTGACAGAAGGGCTCGTCGACCCCCTCATTGTTGTCGATGTCGCAGCGGTAGCCGGTCTGGATGAGATTGTCGTCGAACGACTGCTCATTGAAGTTGGCGATGGGGGCAAAGTCCACCGGTGGGTCGCAAGCCACTCCAGTCAAAATCAGCGCTGAAGCAAGCGGCAGCACACGCATAAAGACTCCTCCGACGGGCAGCGTACCCCCGGATTGGTCCGGTCACAATGCGAGGATGCCTTCGGCCTTTGCCAGCAACGCAAGCCGGCCCTGCATCGTCGCACTGGTGCCGTCTAGCACGCGTCGGGTCTCGTCCAAGACGTCCGTCAGGCTGACCCTGTTGACGGAGGGATCGACGGTGACTTCGCCAGCACCGCGGGGCTCCCAAGCAAGCATGATGTCACTGACGCCCTCTTCGAGTGCCATGAGTGCTCCCAGGGCTAGCCGCTGCGCGATGAGTCGGTCGAGCGCCGATGGGCTGCCTCCGCGCACCACGTGTCCCAAGATGGTGGCGCGAATGCCTACCCCGGGCACATCGGTCTCGAGGTGGGCCTGCAGGCGTTCGACGAGCCGGTGGGTGGTGACGTTCATGCCTTCGGACTTCACAATCAGTACGCGCTTCTTGCCGCGGTCACCGGTGAAGCTCGACGAGAGCAGGGTGCGCAACCGGGCCACCACCGTGTCTTCGTCCTCGGCCCTCTCTCCGTACAGGATGGCATCGGCGTCAGCGGCAATTCCCG
This sequence comes from uncultured Enterobacteriaceae bacterium, assembly GCA_964471355.1. Classification (GTDB taxonomy): domain Bacteria; phylum Myxococcota_A; class UBA796; order UBA796; genus CAYYHT01. The sequence goes on along the minus strand of CAYYHT010000443.1, from coordinate 5,927 downwards.
AGCGCATCGCCAAGTAGCCACAGTGGCGCCCCATGACCTCCACGATGAACGCCCGACGGTGGGCCCGTGCAGTGTCCGAGATGCGGTCGCAAGCCTCGACGATCGTGTTTACAGCGGTGTCCACGCCGATGGCCAGGCGCGTGTGACCAATGTCGTTGTCGATCGAGGCGGGCAGCCCGACCACATTGAGGGCGTTTCGCTGGGCCAGGACATGTGCGCCGGTCAGCGAGCCGTTGCCGCCGATGACCACCAACCCATCGAGAGACAGCTCGTCGAGGCGCTCCGTGGCCGCCACTTGTCCCTCTTGAGTAGGAAACACTGCCGAACGCGCCGAGCCCAGCATGGTCCCGCCGTAGCGAGAGATGCCGTCGACATCAGCCAGGCGGAGCTGCACCACGTCGCCATCGAGCAGACCCTCGTAGCCACGCCTGATTCCGAAGACTTCGTGGCCGCGGGCCGTGCCGCCTTTGACCAGGCTTCGGACAGCGCCGTTCATGCCGGGGGCGTCGCCACCAGATGTCAGTACTCCGATTCGCATGCGCTCTCCGCGTCTAGCTATGTGTCTGGAACTCGCCCGCATGCAGCTTGCGCATGTACTCGTCGAGCGCCGTCTTGACCTTGCCGCTCAACAGCACCGCACCCAGGATGTTCGGGAATGCCATGCCCAGGACCATCAGGTCGCTGAAGCCCAGCACGTTGCCGAGCTCAAAGACGCTGCCAAAGAAGACGCAGAACAGGAACACGATGCGGTAGGGCATCACGGCCCAGTCACCGAGCAGCCACGTCGTGGTGCGCTCGCCGTAGTAGCTCCACGAGATCATCGTCGAGAAGGCAAACATCACGACAGCAAAGGACAGGACCACTGGGAACCAGGGCAGTACCGTGGCGAAGGCGCGGCTGGTCAGCTCGACGCCTGCACCGCCAGTCTCTTGGGTGTAGACGCCGGTGACGACCACGACGAGGCCGGTCATGGTGCAGACAATGATGGTGTCGATGAATGGCTCGAGGAGGGCGACAATGCCCTCGCGAACGGGCTCTTTGGTCGCTGCCGCCGAGTGGGCAATGGACGCGGAGCCGATGCCGGCCTCGTTGCTGAACGATGCGCGCTGAAAGCCCATGATGAGCACGCCGACGATGCCGCCGTAGCCAGCTTCGGGGCTAAACGCGCTGGTGACGATGGTGCCGATCGCAGCGGGAACGGCCGCCGCGTTGGCGATGAGTATGTACAGGCCCGCGCCCACGTACATCGCGCACATGACCGGAACGATGATGCTGGTGGCGGTGCCGATGCGCTTGATGCCGCCGATGATGACGACCCCGACGCAAATGGCCAGCAACACGCCGTAGACCCAGGCGTAGTCAGCCAGCATGGGCACGACTTCCTTGACCGCTGCGAAGGACTGGTTGGCCTGGAACATGTTGCCGCCGCCCAGGCTGCCGCCAATGCACATCAATGCGAACACGACCGCAAGCAACTTGCCCAACGGGCCAAAGCCCATCTCGCGCAGCCCATCATCGAGGTAGTGCATGGGTCCGCCCGAGACTGAGCCATCGGCCCTTACGGTGCGGTACATCTGCCCCAGAGTGCACTCGACGAACTTGCTGCTCATGCCGAGTGTGCCGGCCACGACCATCCAGAAGATGGCGCCCGGACCGCCCATGTTCACGGCAATGGCGACGCCAGCGATGTTGCCAAGGCCGACTGTCGCAGACAAGGCCGAGGCGAGTGCCTGAAAGTGAGAGATTTCACCCGGATCATCGGGGTCGTCGAACTTGCCCGTGGTGACCTCGATGGCGTGCCAGAAGGCCCGCACATTGATGAACATCATGCGCAGGGTGAAGAAGATGGCGCCCATGACCAGCCACAGCACCACGATGGGCACCTTGATCTGCTCATTATTGGGCAGCGGATCGGCGCTCGTGTCGCCAGCGGTCAACCGCAGGGTTGCGACCGGGCCGTCCAGGCCGACGATTTGTGCCGCGGGCAGGTCAGCGCCTTTGACCACAGTGCCCGCAACCAACGGAATCGTGTCTGCAGGCAGCTCGATGGTGGTCTCGATGGTCATGCCGGTCACCACGTCCACTTGAACGGGGAACGGAGCGAGGGTCGTGACCGTGACCGGTTCGGCTGCGGGCGCCTCGGGCTCTTCGGCACTCGGCTCGGGGGTCTCGGTGGGCACGGGAGGTGCGAGCCCAAGGGCGACCAAGTCGACCTTCTGGGCCGCGACCTTGCCGACCAGCCCCTTGTCGCCATTGCTGACCTGGACCTGCAGCTTGCCAAGCTCGCGCATGATGGGCTCGTCGAGAGCAGGGGACAACGCGTCTACATGGGCCTCGCAGCGCTTGTTGTAGGAGTATCCCGCCTCTTCAGACCAGTCGGTGATCTCTTTGCCACCGACCATCTTGCCGTCCGCGAGTCGGGTCTTGGCGCCGATGATCTCGCCCACGCCGTCACCGAGGGGGCGAGTCGTGGGGTCCCAGAAGACGACGTCGAAGAACAGAACCGAGGCGAGGGGGCCGACGACCCACTTGCCAAAAACGCCGTCTGCCGAGGCGAGCGCCTTTTCGAAGTCGGACTTTTCTGGAGCTGGCTGCTCGACGCACGGCACGAGCTTGATCGTGGGTTCGTCCTGTGCGACCGCGGTTGTGGTCAGCATGACCGTAAGTAGCAGCGAGATCAGCATGCGCATGGGTTCACCTCTGGGCGGCAGCCCTGTAGCATGTCCGGCGATGCTGCTCGACTTGGTTGGTTGGATCGACAAGCAGACACTGCTGCGGCGGGGGTTCGAAAGCCGGACCATCGCGACCAGTGTCGGAAATCTGCACGTGTTCGACGGGGCAGGATCGGGCGATCTCCCTCCGATCCTGGTGTTTCACGGCATCAACAGCCGGGCCAGCAACTACCATCAAGTGCTCTCGTTGCTGCTCAGGCGCTGTCGCCGGGTCATTGCACCAGACTTGCCCGCCCACGGCCTGTCTGACCGGCCCGCCACGGTCGACCCCGAGATGATGCGTCGGGGCATGAGTGAGCTGCTCGATCAGGTTGTTGACGAGCCGATGATCGTGGTGGGAAACAGCCTGGGCGGGGTCAGTGGCATTCGCTTTGCCCAAGAGCGCCCCGAGCTGGTGAGCGGCTTGTTCCTCTCCTCTCCCGGCGGCGCACGCCAGAGCGCAGAGGAACTCCAGGACTTCTTGTCCGTCTTCAAGTTCGAGAGCACCAGCGACGCTGCGCACTTCTTGGACCGCATTCACCTGCACCCGCCCTGGTATCGGCGACTGGTGGCTCGCAGCGTGTACCGCATGTTCACCGAGCCGCCGATGAAGCAGTTCATCGAGAACCTGTCGACCGACGACCTGATCACCCCCGAGGACTTGGCTCAGCTGACCATGCCGTTGCTGATGATTTGGGGACGTGGAGACCGCTTGCTGCCGCTGCAGCACTACAAGTTCTACTGCGATCACCTGCCAAAACACGCGATCATCGAAGATCCGCCAGACTTCAGCCACTGTCCCTACCAAGACCGCCCCGACGAGCTGGCCGCGCGCATCTTGCACTTTGCCGAGCACCTTCGATGACCCGCTTTGGGTCGCTGCTCCCGGTGCTGGCCTTGTCCGGCTGCGCTGTCTTGGCCCTGGCCACCAAGAAACGCTCCTTCCCCGACCAGACAGGCGAGATGACCGTAGTCGGCATCGAGGGAAAGGTCCGCGTCGAACGCGATGCCGTTGGCGTGCCCCACATCTTCGCCAGCACCCCGCGAGACGCTTGGTTTGGACTCGGCTTTGTGCACGGCCAAGACCGGCTCTTTCAGGCCGATCTGAATCGCCGCGTGGCCTTTGGAGGCCTGTCCGCTTGGTTCGGTGAGAGCACTGTGGAGCTCGACGCCTTCATGCAGGGCTTGGGGCTGCGCAGTCTCGCGTACGACACCGTGCGCAAGATGGATCCCGAGCGCCGCGCTCAGCTCGAGGCCTACAGTGCCGGCATCAATGCGGGGGCAGCATCGCTGGGCGCTGATCCTATCGAGTACCGCTTGCTAGGCCTCGAGTGGGAACCCTGGGCTCCTACCGACAGCTACGGGCTGCCCTACCTCATGTCTTGGAGCCTGTCCGAGAACCTCTCGATTGAGCTGTTCGCCCTTTCCATGCGCAAGGACGCCGACCGTGACCGCATGGACGCACTGCTGCGGTCCGACGACCGCGAGCCGATGGTGGACCTGTTCTGGAGCGATCTGCGCGGGGTCGATCTGGGCGACTGGACCCCCCAGTTCGCGGCCTTCAACGCCGGGTTGGGAAGCGCCGATGCCGCTGCATCCAACAATTGGGTGGTCTCGGGCAGCCGCACCGCCGACGGCAAGCCGCTGCTGGCCAATGACCCACACCTGTCCCAGAGCGTGCCCAGCCTTTGGTACGCCGCCGAGGTGCACGGGGGCGATCTGCATGCATCGGGCATGACCTTTCCAGGGGCGCCGGGTGTGCTGGTGGGGCACAACGACCACGTGTCCTGGGGCGTCACCAATGTCATGGCAGACACCGTCGACTTGGCGGTGTTCGAGCGACATGGCGACGAGGGCTACGTCCACAATGGCCAGAACAAGGCGATGACAAAGCGTGTGGTTCGGGTGCCGATGGGCGATGAGGTCGTCGAGCGCACCATCTACTGGACCGACGTCGGACCGGTCATCACCGAGCTCGATGCGTCGCACGTCGTCGCCCTGCAGTGGGCATCGCTGCATATCGACGACAACACCTACTCGCTGTTTGGGGACATCATGGATGCCAGCAGCGTCGACGAGGCCGTCGCGGCCACCGAACACGACAGCATCATCGCCCAGAACTTCGTGTTTGCTGACGACGCGGGACACATCGGCTGGTCGGTCGGCGGCTCGCTGGTTCGACGGCGAGGTCTGACTGGGCGGGTGCCATACCCGGCGTGGCAAGACGAGCTCGGGTGGCAGGGCTGGATTGACCGCAAGCCGCGCGAGATCGACCCAGAGCGGGGCTACATCGTCACCGCGAACAGTCGGCCCGACAGTCCCGGCGTCGACGCCATCAGCACGGGCTGGGTCGCTCCCTGGCGCCATGACCGCATCGCGAGCGAACTGCAGGCCAGCTCAAAGCACACCGTGACTTCAACAGCGGCGCTTCAGTTCGACGTTGTCGACGAGCATGCCCGCACCCGCATTCCGCAGCTGCTCGACGGGGTGACGCCCGGCACCGAAGCCGCCAAGACTTGCCACGCGCTCCTCATCGAATGGGATGGCGAGTCTCGAGCCGGTGATGTCGGGCCGTCGGTCTGGGCCGTGTTTCAGCGCGAAATGCTGCGCCATGCCCTGACTGACGAGCTCGGCGAGGCCGGCGTGCAGCGCTATCTGGCCGCGGTGCGACCTGGCCGCACTGTGCTCGATGGCAAGCTGGACGCCGTGCTTCAAGATCGCGAGCAAACGACCGTCGCAGCGCTGGATTCGACGTGTTCCTGGCTGGCGGACCACTTTGGTGCCGAACCATCGAATTGGACGTGGGGCCAGCTGCATCCCCTGTCTCTGCAGCACCCGTTTGGCCAGAAGCTGCCGGGCTGGAACATGCCCACGGTGCCGTTTGGCGGCAGCTCGAACACCGTGGCGGCGGGGAGTTTTGCCCTGGGCGAGGACATGTCCACGCGATCGATGGCTTCGATGCGGATGGTGGTCCCCATGTCCGACGTCGGCGCGACGACCTTTTCGAATCCGGGCGGGCAGAGCGGCCATCCCGGCCATCGTGACTACGACACGCTGTTCGATGAACACATCGCCGGTCAGCATCTGCCGCTGAACTACGGCGAAGAGGCGAGCGCACTGCTAGCCCGACAGACACTGGTGTTGGTGCCGGGTGCCGACGACTAGTCGGCCAATGCGACCCGCTATTTACGCCGCTTTGAGTCGTATCCGACCCGT
>CAYYHT010000442.1:0-6761 GCA_964471355.1 uncultured Enterobacteriaceae bacterium | reverse complement strand
CGATCATGCGCCCACGTAGCGCGTCAGCCGAGGATCAGCCCAGACTTGCGCAGTGCCTCGAGGCGCTCTTGAATGGTCGCGAGGCCGCCCTCGGGCTCGAGCCATTCCGCGAGCTGCACATCGGTCTTCTCGCCGTTCAGCTCTTGCAGCAGAGCGCGGTCGAAGGGCTTGAGGGTCTGCGGATCGTGGCGCAGTGTGGTGACCTCGACCCCCATCTCGGCCTGCAGGCGGCTGAGCAGCGTGGCTTCAGGCTTGTCCGGCATGGTCGCTGCGATGGGCAGGGGCCGCGGGGACAGCTCGATGACTCGGTGGGTGAACAGCGGAATCAGGTTCGCGGCGATGGCCTGCTTGCGCTCGGGCTTGGGGTTGCGGCCAATGAGCTCGCAAGAGGCCGTCACCAGCGCGTCCAGCGAGATCGTGGCCGGTGAAATCGCGCCGAGGGTGAGCAGCATCGCCTTCATCAGCGGGTCGCCGACCTCCATCGCGGCACCGGTCATGGCCTGAAAGGACACGGGATCGTCGGTGCGCACATCGCCAATGTCGCTCGTGGCCCACACTCGGCCCGAGACGTACATGCCCTCGAGTCGGTCGGGGGTCACGTTGCGGTCGGGCTTTGCATCGGCCTTGACCAGCAACGAGCGCCGGAAGCTGCGGCCGCCGATGAAGTCCAGGTACTGCTCGAGCACCACAATGTCGTCGCTGACTCCCTCGAGCGCCTCGCCCACATCGGGGCCGTAGGTGTCGGGCATCATGGTCGCGAGATCGACGTCACCCAGGTACTGCAGGCCATTTCGGTCGGCACACAGGTTGAAGTCGCGCAGCCAGCAGGGATGGTTGTGCTCGGCCAGGCGCCCGTGGAACATCACGTGGTCGCCGGTGCCCATGATGGCCTGCTGTTCGGCGATCATCAGCTGACCATAGGCCTCGTCCTGGTCGACCGTCCCGGCCAAGAAGTCCATGAGCCCGCGTGCCTGACCGATCTTTTCGGTCGCGTCCTCGGTGATGCCCTGGGTGTGCAGCTTCATCATCTGGCTGGTCATCATCTTCATGCCCCAGCCAGGGAAGCAGTTGTACGAGACCAACGCCACGCCGTTGTCGGCAAGGCAGGTGTTGATGAGGGACATCAGCTTCTCGGCGACTTCAGGCGGCACCCAGCTGTAGAAGCCATGGGCAATCACGTAGTCGTACGTGCCAAGCTCGTCGGTCAGCTCCATGATGTCGGCCCAGCGGAACGACAGGCGATCTTCGATCTCGAGCGCCTCGACCATCTCCATGCCCTGTTCGATCTGAACCTCGGACATGTCCACACCCACGACCTCGGCCTCGGGCAGGTGCATGGCCATGGGCCACAAGTGACCGCCAGACGCACATCCGATCTCAAGAATGCGCGCGCTCTGCACGGCCGCCGGGGTGAGTCCAAACAGCTTCGCAATGACGTGAAGGCGGTCTGGATGCGCAAAGGAGAAGGCGCGGGAGTGGTACGGATGGTCGTCGTAAAGCGTCATGTCAGCGGGGTAACATCGCGTTCATGTGGACTCTCATCACCGCCCTCGCATTCGCCGCCCCCGAGCCCATGGTCGTGCCCGCCGGTCTGTATACATTCGGACAGCGCGAGGTGTACTTGCATGGATTCTCAATTGAGGCCCTGCATGGACCCGAGCAGCGCTGCAATACCGAGCCGCTGTCGCATCCCACCCGCGACGAGTGGCTGGCCGCAGCACAGCAACCCGCGTTCATCCACAGCGGGAAATGGGAGCAGCTGGACGCGCCGTCTTCGGACATGTGCGACGAGCTGATGGGGGTGGTCGAGGCCGAGGGAGTCGGCGGCTGGATCTGGTTCGCAGGCTGGGCCGGACACCTCGGCGAGAGCCAGGTGATGGAGGGCAAGGACGACCCAAAGACCGGCATCATCCGCATCCACGCCAATCCCTGGCACTTTTGGGGCGAGGAATCAAAGCCCGCTCCCCGAGCCGAGCGCTGCGTCGTCCACCGCGAGCCGGTCAGCCCCGAACCCAAGTACGTCGACGCATCGAGCCTGAACATGCGAGCCGGCCGCAGCACCGACTTTGGCATCGTGCACAAGGCGTGGGCGGGAGCAGCGGTCACCCCTCTGCACACCGATGGCGACTGGGTGTTCATCGAGGCGCCACGGCGGCAGTGGGACGACAGCGGCACAGAGCCCGAGTGGCACACATGCACCATGCGCGGCTGGGTCATGCACAAGTTTCTGGCCGACGCAAAACCCGAGGCCAAGCCCTATGTGCTCGAGGCCGAAGCCGCGCTGGCCGCGGGCAAATTGAAGGGTTCGCTGGCTCCCATCGAGCGAGCCGCCGCGTTGCACGCCGAGAACATCGTGCTGCGAGAAGGGTTGGCCGACGCCTACGAGGCAGTCAAGAGTGAGCATGCCGAGAGCGTGCGCAGCCAGGCCACCGCCCTGCGCAAGAAGTACCCCACCAAGGCGTGGAGTATCGAGGAAGAGGGGCTGCAGCTCGCTACCTGGTGCAAGGACAAACCCGACGACGAAGAGGTCTGGACAAAGCTGGGCCCCAGCACCATGGACGGCTGTGCGCTGCCTTGGGCCGAGGCGGGCGGCGTCTACACCAAAGACGCTCGAGGGTGGGTCGACTTGGACCAGAGCGACCTGGGCTCGCAATGCGGAGACGACCCCATCCGAGCCATCGACAAGGCCGCACGCGTCAAACCAGAGACCCTGCACATACGGGTCGCCGGCGTGGACCAAGAGGCGACCCGGGCCATTCATGTCAGGGTGCGGGACGTGCTCGGCGAGCACATGGACGGCGAGTACAACCACACAGGCTTCGGTCCGTGGCGGACAGTGCTGCTGCAGGACGGCATCGGCAAAGACGGGGTTGTCACTTCGGCACCGATGGCCGACGTGCTGGGCAAGACCGACCGTGCGGTTCAGGTGCACGTCGAGATCTACGGCACTGATGGGGAACAGATCGACACGGTCGTGCGCGAGCTCGACATCCTGTGGCCGGTCAGCTGCTAGGGCGGACTTTCACCGATGCCACCGGGTTTGAGGCCGTCCAACACACTGCGGATGACACGGACCAACGCATCGGCATCGTAGGGCTTTGCCACCAACGAGATGTCACTGGCCAGCACCCCCTGCGCCGCGATGACCTCATCTGGATAGCCCGTCGTAAACACCACTAGGAGCTCGGGGCGCACCACCCGCGCCCTCTGCGCTAGCTCCATGCCGTTGACCTTGGGCATCACCACATCGGTGAACAGCAAGTCGATTTGCTCATCCTCCCTCTCGACCAACAGCTGTGCATGTTCCGAATCAGACGCCTCCAAGACCGAGAAATGCGCACTCTCGAGCAGTCGTCGAGTCAGAGAGCGCAACACAGCGTCGTCCTCGACCAACAAGATTCGCTCACCTCGGCCACTCCCGGACGCTCGCCGCGGTACGGGCGCAACCGTGTCCTCAGCCGCAACACGCGGAAAGTGAAGCCTGAATGTGCACCCGGCGCCTACCTCGGATTCGACCTCGATGAAGCCACCGAATCGCGCGACGATCCCATACACGGTGGGCAGCCCTAACCCCGTGCCCTGACCCACATCTTTGGTGGTGAAGAAGGGCTCGAAGATGCGCGCCTTGGTCTCGGCATCCATGCCCATTCCCGTGTCCTGCACTGTCAGCAACACAAATGGCTGATCCTCGACGGTCACGTTGCGGGTCTGGATGCGCATTCCGCCGCCCTGTGGCATCGCGTCCCTGGCGTTGACTGCCAGGTTCATCACCACTTGTTCGATCTGAGACACGTCGGCGCGGATGTGTCCCAGGCTAGCGTCTAGGTCCAGGTCCAGGTCCACATCTTCGTGGATCAAGCGACGCAGCATCTTCTCCATCGAAGTCATCGTGTCGTTGATGTTCAGGACCGCGGGCCGGACGGTCTGCTTGCTGCTGAAGGCCAACAGCTGCCGTGTCAGTGCCATGGCGCTCGTGCCGGCATCTTGGATGCTGTGAACATCCTGCAGCATCGGATCGACATCGTGCAGGTCGGCCGCCAGAAAATGGCACGAGGTCATGATCACGGTGAGGAGGTTGTTGAAGTCGTGCGCAATGCCGCCCGCCAACCGTCCAATCGCCTCCATCTTTACGGCTTGCCGCAGCTGCGTCTCGAGGTTGATCTGCTGTGTGATGTCGCGCTGCACCGAAACGTAGCTGACAACATCGCCCCGTTGGTCGCGAACGGGGGACATGGTCGCCTCGACCGTGTAGATGCTGCCATCCTTTCTGCAGTTTACGATGCGGTCGTTCCAGATGCCGCCCTGCTGCAGCTTCGACCACATTCCCTGATAAAAGCCCTCATCGTGCCGCCCGCTCTTGAGGAAGTTCGGCTTGCGCCCGATGACCTCGCTTGAAGCAAAGCCACTCATGCGCTCAAACGCCGGATTGACGTAGGTCAGGCGCCCCGCTCTGTCCGAGATCATCACGGTCTCAGAGAGCTGATGAACTGCCGCGACCAACTGTTGGTGCGCGTCATTTGCTGAATCCCGAACCCTGAATCGATCTATGCCCTTAGACAAGTCACTGGCCATGCGCATCAGCAAGAGCAACTCGTTCTCGTCGAATGCGGTCGGCTGTTGTGCATAGACGTTGAGCGCCCCCAGCATCTGGTCGTCAACCCGCAACGGCAAGGCAATCGATGAGGCGTAGCCTCTTTCGGTCGCGGCCTCGCGCCACGGCGCGAACTTCGGGTCATTGTGGATGTCCCGCGCGGTCTGCGGCGTACCCAGACGAATCGCTCTGCCGGTCGGTCCATCCCCTCGTTCTGTCCGAGACCATCGGACGTCCAGGGTACTCAAATAGCCTTCGTCGAAGCCCGCCTGTGCGATAGGACGCACTGTGCATTCGGGGTCGTGTTCCGCCAGGCCGACCCATGCAAGACGGTATTCGCCCCCACACACGAGCGCTTCGCAGTACCGCTGGCACAGCTCAAGTTCTGTGTTGGAACCAGCCAGCGCCAGACTGCCTTGATCCATGACCGCGAGCACTCGCCTCGTCGCGGCGCGATCCGCCTCGTGCTCCGCCCGCAGCTCCACCAACTCCCGGCGAAGCCGTGCCACTTCAACGTTGGTGGGTTCGTCGCTCAATCACCTTCCTCCAGACTACGCATGAAGTAGTTGGCACCCACCAACCATACGCCGTGCGAAAACGACAGAACACCACGACACTCCGCGGCCACGCCAACAGCAGGCGAGTTACGACAGGTCGTCGAGCAGCCGTCCCAGGCCGTCGCGGGTCAGCGTGAAGTCCGCTTCTTCGCGTTCTCCCTCTTTGACTGTGTAGCGACGCACCTCGCTGTCTCGGCCGCGCACGTCGACCTGGAAGTAGTCCTGGTCGTGACTCTGGACTGGAGTGCGGAAGATGCCGCCGCCAAGCGCCGAGTCGACCTCGACCGGCACCACCCGGTCGGGCAGGCTGCGCAGGCGAGTTGGCAGCTCGGCGGCCAGCTCTTTGATGGGGGCGTCATCGGCGCGACGGACCTTGACGCTGCGCACGCGAACCCCCAACCGATCGACGTCAACCACATCGACGCTGGCTTGTCGCCCGTCTGGGGTCGACACCTCAATCGCACCTTTGTCGCCGCTGGTGGCTCTGTCGAGGGCTTCGTCGAGGGTCTTGCGCAGGGACATGTTCACAGCGTAATCGAGTTACCCCACAGCTGCCCCGAGTCCGGAGATCCGCATGCGCACCATTGGCCCCTTGTTTCTGCTGTCGCTGCTGGCCTGTAACGATGGTGAAACCGACACCATCGAGACAGACACGGACACCGACACCGATTCGGACACCGACACCGACACCGATTCGGACGCCGATTCAGATTCCGATGCCGACACCGACATCGACGATCCGTGCGATCCAAATCCCTGCGCGAACGGCGGTACTTGTGAGGCGGACACTGCCGGCGACCCCGTCTGTGAGTGTGCCACCGGCTACGAGGGCGACACCTGCGAAAACGAGCCGTTCACGATTCCAGCCGCTCTCGCGACCGCCCAGGGAGACAGCTTCAAGGGCATGGGCATCTATTCTCGAGTGCAGTGGCTGCCCGCCGCCGACCAGCTCCCCACTTCCGCGGTCGAGATCCACGAGCTTCGCTTCCGGCGTGACCTCGACCAAGACCCCACCGCCACGCTGTCCAACGGCGATGTCCGCGTGAGCTTGTCGACCATCGACCGCAGCTCGCTGGCCAACACCTTCGCCACCAACCTCGGCACCGACGCGACCGAAGTTCACACAGGGCCGGTCGACCTGCTGGCCAAGGGCACCGAGCCCCTGGCCTTCGAGGACTGGGTCATCCCCGTCCAGCCTCCCTTCGCCTATGACCCTGCAAATGGCCGGTTGATGCTCGACATCATCATTCCCGCCGCTAGCGACACCAACTGGGTCGCCATGGACTGCAACGACGACAGCACCGTCTCGATGCGCTTCAGCTACACCGCGTTCGCGCCGACCGACCCGCCCCCAACCAGCGGCAGCTTGACCACCAACTGCGGCTTCGCGGTCCAGTTCGGCGTCCGCTACTGAACGGTCGGTTCGTCCTCGAGCTCGTCTTCGATGGGCTTGCGCTGCTCGCGCTTGATCTCGACCCCGTCATGACTCAAACGGATGGGCCGCTTGTCCAGCAGGGTGTCCAGGTGCACCGTACGTCCCCAGATCTTGGCCAGATTGCCCATTGTGACGCTTGCCCAGTCCAGCTGGATGTCCAGCCCCTCGTGCTCGTGCA
>CAYYHT010000441.1:0-6763 GCA_964471355.1 uncultured Enterobacteriaceae bacterium | reverse complement strand
CCGACCTCCTCGCCCGGCTGCAGCTGCACCGGGTCAGACTCGAGCAGCGGCGTCAGCGCCTCGCGGAACTGCTGGATTTGCAGCCGCCGAAGCCCGATGCGCATGGTCCGCAGCGCCTCGGACTCGGTGGTGGCCTCGAACGCGCCGCCCTCTCCAATCACGTCCGCAAACGCAGGGTCGTCGACAAAGCCCTCTTGGCGAGTGAGGTGGCGATGCTCCTGCTGGAGCGCCTGCAACACCCGATGCGTGGCCCTCAGGAAGTCCAGCCTGGCCGAGAACAGCCCGGTCCGCACGATGCGTATGCGAGCGTCCTCAAGATCGGGTTCGGCGCTGGCTGCCTCGATGACCAGAGCCACGCGAACGTGCCGGGTGTCGGCCTCGCGCAGCGCGCGCTCGAGATCTCCGACCACGAGAATCGAGACCGTGTGGGGGTGGCGTGCCGAGACCCAAACGCGCACGTTGCTTTCTGCGCCATTCTGGGCGCGTCGCTGCAGCAGGTCGAGCATCGAGCCGGACGTCAGTGCATCGAGCCATCTCAGGCTTGCCCCCCGCATCAGCTGGATGCGGTCGATCGCCAGGCCTTCGACGACTGCCAGACGCATGGCCTGTCGGTAGCGCTGGCCAGCTCGACGCTCTGCCTCGTCGCCGCCCCAGTCCCCTCGCCCGACCACGGTGATGCGGCGATGAGGATGTCCCTCGGGCAGGCGCATGGCGTGCAAGATCTGCTCGGCGCACAGGTCAAACACGTGGCGAGAGTCGAAGCTCGCCAAGGTGGTGCCGCGCTCGAACTCGTCGTCCTCCATCAGGTCAATCATGCGCTCGATGGCAAGCGCTTCTCGGCGGGCCTCATTTGCGGTGCGAGGGTCCAGATGAACCCCGAGACCGCCGTGGCGGCGTTGGGCCACGTAGTACAGGTCGGCTCCAGGATCGGCCGTCGGCGCGGGCATCAGCATCGTGAACGCAGCCTGGGCGCGCACAACCTGATTGCGCCCCCTGCGCATGATCACCTCGTCGGCCTCGACAGTCTCGAATGACTCCAGATTGCGCGGAGAAGCACTTCGACCGCCGCCAGTCTCGCCTCCGGCATAGCCAACAAAGCGCCATGGGACCGCACCTGCACCCGTCTGGCGAAAGCGATCGGTGACTTCGTAGACCCGAGGCTCGGTCACCGGAGCCGGCAGGTGGTCGCGCCACATGCCCAGGACAGCCAGCAAACGCAGCACGACCTCAAAGGCCCGCTCTGCGTTCTCGGGGTTGGTGTGCTGGCCGGCCTCGAAGGTAAATCCCAAGCGATCGCTGTACTCGCCGGGCTTCAAGCCCACGTTGGAGCACAGCCCACCGTCGAGAATATTGGCCTCGTGCAATCCGGTCACGAGCCGCCGCACACCAAGGCGTACGGCGATTGTGCTGTGACGCTGATCATCTCTGAACAAGATGAAGGGAGGCGCCGGCCTGCTGGTGCTGTGCAGGTCCAAGATGGCATCGCATTCCAGCAACAGAGGAGCAAGCTGTCCGACGCGCTGTTCCTCGTAGCAGCGGTGGCGTCCCGGCCGCTTCAAACGCGCCAAGTTGCTCGCATCCCACAGCCGATTCATGTCGCGGCCATCTGACGTGAAACGCATGTCGAGCTTGGCCGCACGCGGATTCGCACGCACGGTCAGCACAGAGCCTGCGATCAGCTGCTGTTCGATGATCTGCTCAAGCCTATCGAGCGCCATTCCGCCGACGGGCTCATTGCCGTGCATCAACCCAACAACGGCCAGACGAGGGCCCGAGACGGGCCGCCCATCCGCGCCGCGAGCTTCGAACAGAGTGGTGTCCTCTACGCCGCTGGGCTGCGCTGTCACCACCACAGCGGACACCGGGACTCAGGCCTCGGGCTGCGACGCGGTCTTCGCCGCCGTCTTGCTTGCGGCAGTCTTCTTCTTGGCCGTCGTCTTCTTCTTGGCCGTCGTCTTCTTCTTGGCCGTCGTCTTCTTCTTCTTGGCCGTCGTCTTCTTCTTCTTCTTCTTGGCCTTCTTCTTCTTGCCCTTCTTCTTGCCGGCGCCTGCCCGTGGCTCCCGCGGAGGGAACTCGAAACCGTGCTTACCCGTCGGCTTGCGGAACAGAAGTCCTCGGAATGGCCGCCCGCGCTTGCTGGTGAATTCGTTCAGGATTTCTGTTCGGCCCGCTTCGCTAAAGAAGGCGCCGGCTTCTTCGGGGGTCATCTCGCGCTTGCACACCAATCTAGGCAGGCGTGGGCCTCCCTTCTTGATCTCATTGGTGAGGAACTTGCGACACACATAGCGCAGGTTGGTCTGGACAATTTCGCAACCCTCGTGCTCCGGACAGGCACACAGGACCCCCTCCTCGACTTCTTCTTCGCTGCCGTCTTCGGTCCCGCCGTCGTACTCGGTTCGCATGACCCAACGCTTCTTCTCGTCGTCGATTTCGACAAAGAGGGTGCCGGTGAGCGTGCGCCCGAACTGGTCGAGAAAGCCCCCTACAGGGCCGATTTTCTGCTTTTCGACCAGCACTTTGGCGGTGCGGCGGTCGATGTACTTGCCCGACCGGTCCTTCCAGATCATGAAGGTGCAGTCGGCGTCCTTGTCCACGTTGGTGGTGCACCGGTAGCCCCACGCGGTCTCGACCACGCGCCCCTTCTTGCAGCCGGGACACAGGCCGAGGTCTTCGTCGCCGGAGTACAGCGTCTCGTGCTCGAAGTCACGGAGCGAGTCGACCAACTCGGTGGTGTACTTGGCCAACCTGGCGTGGAACTGCTCGCGGTTCAGATCGCCGCCCTGCACTTGTCCGAGCAGCTGCTCCCATTGGCCAGTCAGCTTGGGACTGGTGAGGGCGCCGGCATCGACACGCTCAAGCACGTCCATCAGACGCATTGCCTTGCTGGTGGGCCGCAGCTTGCCTTCGACGCGGCGGACATACTTCGCCCTGATGACCTTCTCGATGGTCTCGGCGCGAGTCGCCGGCGTACCGAGTCCCGTGCCGCGCATTGCTTCGGCGAATTCCTCTTCGTCGACGACCTCGTCGGCCTTTTCCATGGCTCGAAGCAAGCCCGCCTCGTTGTATTCGCCGCGCGGCGTAGTCTGCTTTTCCTCGTCGGTGGAGCCCTGGTGCCCAACCTCGACGCCTGTGACCGACTTCTTGCCATCGACCAGCGCAGGAATGTTGGCTCCGTGCCCTCGTTCAAGGCCAATTGCGGCCTTCCATCCAGGAATTTCCAACATGGTGGCCGTCTTTCGGAACTTGGCGACCTCGCTGCCGGCGTCGACTTCGACGATGCGCGTCACCTCGCTCGAGATGGCAGGCATCATCATGGCCGAGAGGAAGCGACGCACGATGAGATCGTAGATCTTGGCGTCCCCGGAGCTCAGCTCGGAACCTGCCTCCTTACCTGTCGGAATGATCGCAAAGTGGTCGGTGATCTTGGTCGTATCGAGAATTTTGTCCAGGTTCTGCGGACCGTGCCCCACAACCTCGTCCGCGAGCTTCTTGTACTCGTGATCTGCCTGCAGAGCGGCCAACACCTCGTCGATGGTCGGGCCATAGTCGTCGGGAAGATGCCGCGAATCGGTACGCGGATACGTGATGAGCTTGTGCTCGGAATACAGCCGCTGTGCCGAATCGAGCGTGCGTTTTGCCGAAAATCCCCGCTTGTTCGCGTCGCGCTGAAGCGAGGTCAGATCGAAGAGATCGGGCGCTTTTTGCGTACGCTTGGCCCGCTTTTCGCTGGCAATTCCCGTGTCGGCCTTGGCGAGCCCGGCCATCAGCGCCTTGGCGCGTGCGGCATCGAAGATATTGCCCGCGTTACGGTTGTGGTCACCCTTGACGTTGAGCTTGGGGTCGAAGAAGTTCGCGGTCCATGACTGTTCGCCATGGGTGAAGCTGCCTTCGATGATCCAGTAAGGCTCTGACACGTGAGCGAGCCGCTGACGCTCGCGCTGCACCAACAGGTACAGGGTGGGGGTCTGCACGCGACCGGCGGACCATGAGTTGCGCTCGCCCCGACTCTTTAGACGCTGGGTGAGAGCGCGTGTGGCGTTCATGCCGACGAGCCAGTCTCCGACGGACCGACACCACGCTGCATCGCCTAGGGAGTCGAAGTCGGCGCCGGGGCGCAGGTCCGCGAATCCATCTTGGATTGCGCGCTGAGTCATGCTCTGCAGCCACAGACGCTCGGTGGTCTTTTTGGCGTTGGCGTACTCGACGATGCGCCGGAAGATCAACTCGCCCTCTCGCCCCGCATCGCAAGCATTGATGACGCTGATGACGTCCTTGCGCTTCATCAGTTTCTTGATCAAATCCAGGCGCTTCTTTTGGCCGGTCTTGGGCTTGATCTGGAACGGATCCGGAAGGATGGGCAGGTGCTTTAGCGCCCAAGACTTGAACACCTTGTCGTACTCGTCTGGCTTTGCCAGCTGCAACAGGTGTCCAATGGCCCACGTCACCACATAGGTGTCGGACTCAAAATATTCTGACTTGTCGTCGAAACCACCCAGCGCAGCTGCAATATCGCGTGCCACTGAAGGTTTCTCGGCGATGACGAGACGCTTGCTCACCAGCCCCCCAAGGTCCAAGGAGCCCCGAACCTATAGGCTCCGCCGCGCTGCGGTCAAGCTATGAAGCGCGACGGGGGGGTCGATGACCATCAAGGCGAAGAACGAATTGGTCAGGTTCGCAAGGCTGCTTCACCAGCATGGATACACCGCCGCACTCGATGGAAATTTGAGTGTGCGGCTCTCGGATGGGCGATTGCTCGCGACCCGCTCGGGCTGCCACAAGGGGCTCATGACTTCGGACGACGTGCTGTTGTTGGACGAGTCGGGAAAAAAGTTGCAAGGAGACGGCGAACCGACGAGCGAAATCGCCATGCACCTCGCCTGCTATGCGGCGCGCGATGCGGTTCGTGCAGTCATCCATGCACATCCGCCCCATGCCATCGCGGCCACGCTGGTCGGAGTGAGCCTGCAGGCGCCCATCCTGCCCGAAGCGGTCATTGCACTCGGAGCGGTTCCCACCCTCCCTTATGAACGCACGGGCACCACCGACCTGGCCGACAGCGTCGAAGGTGCAATTTGGGGACACCCGGCCGTCATGCTCGAGCGCCACGGCTCTGTGACCGTCGGCACGTCGCTGCTCGACGCCTTCTGCAACCTGGAATCACTGGAACACACCGCCAAGATTCTGCTGCTTGCCCACGGCGTGCGGCAGCCCGACGAACTTCCTGCGGCAGAGGTCGAAGCCCTGCAGCGCATCGGGGCCGTCCGCCGGTTGCTATGATGCCGGCATCTTGATCCCTTTTTCGATTGCGTTTCACCATGCGACCCCCCACGGAACACTCACAGCGGTAGCCATTCCAGACGCGCCAGACCCTGTCCCCGATGCCGTTCTCAACGGACTTCCGGAGCCAGAGGCTGCGTTTGCCCGCGATCTTCGCGGATACCGTCAGGTTCAATTTGTGGGAGGAAGAATCGCGCTTCGTGCGGCGGCTGCCCAGCTCGGACAGCATCCGCCGCCTCTGCTGTGCAATGAGCGCGGTGCGCCGATTCTTCCGAGCGGACTGGTCGGTTCGGTGTCTCATAAACGCACATTGGCGATTGGCATGGTTGCACCGCCCTCCGCTGGCTCTCTCGGCGTCGACATCGAGGACTATGGCCCGCCGCGGCCCGCCGTAGCCAAGAAGGTGCTGCAGCCCCAAGAGTTCGACAGCCTGGCAAGCCTTCCCCCGGACCGACGATGGATTGGCACCTTGCTTCGGTTCTCAATCAAGGAGTCGGTCTACAAGGCGCTCGACCCATATGTCGGGCGATACGTCGGTTTTCAGGAGGCGAACGTCGCCCTGGATCTCGAAGGAGGCGCCACGGTGCGACTCGACCTCACACAGGGCGAAGGACCATTTTCGGTCGACGCCCGCTATGAGTGGCTTCACGGGCGCATCCTAACTTCTGTGCGAATCAAGCCAGCCGACGGTTGAACGCCCCTCCTCTGTCCAGTACCATCGCCCAGACTCTGGAAGGGAACACATGGCAGCGACGGACACTCGCACCACCAAAAAGCTTTTCACCGAATGGCGCGCCGGCGACGGCGAGGCTGGACAGCTCATGGCCCAGCGGTTCGCCGACTGGTACTACGCCATCGCCACCTCTCGCCTAGGCGAAGAAGGCGGCCGCGAGCCATGCGAGACAGCATGCTCCAAGTTTGGCGAAGGCATCGTCGATGTCTCCGATGCCCGCGCATTGGTGAAATGGGCTCACGACATCATTGTGGACGAGCTCGCCGGAGCCGGCAGTCGCCTTCGCGATGGCGACGAGGCCAACGCCTATACCGGCAACCAGAAGCCCAAGTTGCTTCTGTCAAAGGCCAAAAAGGCCCTGCCCGCCGAGATGGCCCTGCTCGAAGCGCGCTACGGCGGCGAGGCTGACGACGCGACGATCGATGAGCTGGCCTCATCGCTCGGCGGCAATCCCCTTGGCATTCTCAATGCGCGCTACGCGGTCAAACGTTGGCTGCGAGATCACGCGCGAGTGCCATTCGAGGTGGCCCCGGACAAGCCCGTGCTCGATCGCGCACCGCTGCCCTTGTACGAATCCGACACCATGGCAAACAAGGCCGAAGAAAACAGCTTTGAGCAGTGGATGCTCTCAGACATCGACCTGTGCAAAGACATCGCCGAGTTCGCGGTGTTTTCCATCGCGTTGCGCGGCGGGGTTCCCGACCACGTCGAAGAAGCCAAGCCGCAGGGTGATCAGAACACCAGTGATGGCGA
>CAYYHT010000440.1:0-6767 GCA_964471355.1 uncultured Enterobacteriaceae bacterium | reverse complement strand
ACAGGCCGGTTCGCAAAGAAGGCCGAGATCGCCGTCTCGACCCATTCGATATCGCAGTCCCCGACGCCCTCAGCCCAGCACGGGTCACCGCTCGGCGCCTCCCAAGGCCCATGGCGCCACACATCGTTGTGCACCCCATCCTCGGCCAGCCAAGCGTCCGAGATGAGCACAGTGGACCGAATGCCGAGCCCGTTGAGGCGGGTGTGCACTTCGGCGAGCGCATTCAGGCGTGCTCGTCCCTCGCCATGACCAGCCTGCAACCAGTGTTCGACCCAATCGACGGGGAATGCGGGGTCAGAGCGGTCCCACGGGGTCTCCACAGACGTGAACTGCATGGCGCTTGCCTCCAATTGTGCACAGCGATGCACCATAGCGCACTGATGGGGCGGCATGAGAACGGCCGATTCGTTGTCCAATGGGGCAGGCGCACATGCACAGCGTCACGGAGTTGCACCATGAATGACCAACACGCAGAAACGCACAGCTCAGCCTGGATCGCCCAAGTATGGATTTCATTTGGCGTCGCCATGATGCTCACCGTCTCCGGAATCGGCCTGCTGCCCGTCGATCTGTGGGCTCGCGGCTACATCCTGATGGGCGTCATGTTCACCACCGGCTCGGCGTTCACCCTGGCCAAGACCACCCGTGATCTGCTGGAGGCCAAGAAGCTGCGCAACCGCATCAGCTCGGCCAAGACCAACCGAATCCTCAAGGAGTTTGAGAACGAGGCCTAGCCCACCTGATGGGCACCCGTGCTTGAGGTCGGGCGCGGGTGCATTAGGGGGCCGGCGATGGCAAGCGAGCACCTGTACACCTTCCTCGATCCGCCCAACCAGCGCCACCTCGATCAAATCGTCGATGTGCTGCGCAACAACGGTGTGATCGCCATTGGAACCGGCACCAACTGGGCCTTTGCCGCCGACCCCACCTCCAAGAAGGCCAACCAGCGCATCCGGCAGCTCAAGCCCGACCATCCAAGCGACCGTCCCTTCGCTTTGCTGTGTGACAGCATCTCGATGGCCGCAAACATGACTGCGATCGACGGGCGAGCCTATCGCTTGCTCAACCGCATCTGGCCGGGCCCGTTCACGGTCCTGCTCAACGCCAGCCGCAACCTGCCTCGGGTGCTCAAGACCAAGCGCGCCGTGGTCGGCGTTCGAATTCCCGCCGACGCCCTTGCGCTGTTGATTGTCGAGCAGTTTGGCGGCCCGCTGATGGCTTCGACCGTGCCCACCGATGACCAGGGACAGCACCTGACCATGGGCTACGAAGTCTACGAGCAGTTCGGCACCGGCATTGAGCTGGTGGTCGACCTAGGCGAGCCGCTGCCAGGAACCGAGACCACCGTGGTGGACATGTCCGCGGGCGACATCGAGATCGTCCGGCAAGGCGC
Organism: uncultured Enterobacteriaceae bacterium; assembly: GCA_964471355.1. Classification (GTDB taxonomy): domain Bacteria; phylum Myxococcota_A; class UBA796; order UBA796; genus CAYYHT01. Next base: position 5,374 of record CAYYHT010000440.1, on the reverse strand, counting down.
CGGAGACGCGGGCCTACTCTGAGCGGCCGGAATACACAGGCACATGGAAAACGCATCCGAGCTCGTACTTGTCTCGACCAAGAACCACGTCAGAACCCTGACCATGAACATGCCGAAGCGCCTGAACGGGTGGACCTTTGCCATGATCGAAGCGACGCAAGCGGCACTGCGCGACGCCGCTGACGATGACGAGGTCAAGGTCATCATTCTGACGGGCACGGGGCCTTACTACAGCGCCGGCGTCAACCTGGGCGGGTCCCTGCAGCCAGGTCATCCCAAGACCATGCATGCCGCCATTGTCGGGTACAACCAGGCCGTCTTCGACGCGTTCATCAACGTGCCCAAGCCGATCATTGCCGCCGTCAACGGGCATGCCATCGGCGCCAGCGTCACCACAGCGACCCTGTGTGACGCCATCATCGCTTCGGACCAAGCCACGTTCTCGACCCCCTTTGCCAAGCTCGGAGTGCCCGCCGAGGGCTGCTCGAGCGTGCAGTTCGAGCGGCTGTTCGGACAACAAACCGCCGACCGAATCCTGGGCAAAGAAGGCTGGAAGCCCACAGGCGCCGAGGCGGCAGAGATCGGCCTGGCAGAGCGAGTCGTGCCCAACGACACCCTGTTGACCGAGGCCCAAACGATGGCCGAGGGCTGGGTCGCCGAGGGCCGCGGTCGAACCTACCGAGGCAACGCCACCCGCGAAGAACTGCTCGCTATCAACGCCCGCGAGTCTGTCGAGGTCGCCACCGCGTTCCTGAGTCCGCCGTTTCTGAAGGGTCAGTACACATTCCTGCGCAGCAAGGGAAAGAAGCGACTGGCGGCGATGTTCTGGGTGTTCTGGCGCAGCCACCCGCTCTGGTCGCGATTGCTCTGAGAGCACTGCGACAGCGTTGTCGCTGATCGGTGGCGACATTCAAGCGGCCTTGCCAAGGATGCCCCTGTTTAGGGCATCTGTGGAGTTGGCACGAACCCTGCTTTGGCTCCAGTTGTTTGGTTCTGGAGTTCTGATGTCGCGCGCTTTGTTGGTGATGATGTGGTTCTTTCTGGCTGTCTCGGTGGGCTGCGAAGAGCCTGTCGACTCATGTGAGGTCGCCACCCAGTTCGCCCCGTCCCTCGCGGTTGGCGTAGGCCTGGATTCATTCACCGCACTCGAGCACGGCGACAAGGTCCAAATCGCGTACGGCCTGCAGGGCGGACAGCACATCTGGATGGCCGTCCAGACCGCAGGCGTCGCTCCCGGAGCGCTGCACCGAACCGACGTCGCAGCGCCCGAGATTCGCTATGAGCTGCTCGGCGACGGACAGGTCTTGGGACAGGGCATCAACGAGATGCCGCTGCAGGGCGACGTGTCCTTTGCCGAGTCTGCCGGCGATACGCTGCTGCTCGACTGGTTTGACGCCGCCGAGTACGAGGAGCTGATCGTGCGCGTGACCCTCGAAGACGCCTGCGGAACCACGCTCGTCGAGCAGCGCACCATCCGCTTGTAGTGGGGTGAGTCTGAAGTCCGCGGTCGAATCATGACAAGGAGCGGCGAGCTTCGTCTCGCCGGTTCCCGCGACCGAGCGAATCGAGGGCGAGACGAAGCTCGCCCCTCCTTGTCGCTATCCAGGCGAACTTCGGACTCGGATCGACGGCGAGACGAAGCTCGCCGCCCGTCGATTCGACGTTTCAGGGGTTTTCAGCTGAGCGGTAGCTATGTATCAATCGCCCGCCGAATGCACACCAGCAAGTCGCGAACCGAGAACGGCTTGGCCAACACCGGATGCGGCTGGTTGTCTGCTTCGACGCGAAGGTCTTCGCCCACGTAGCCAGACATGAAGCGAATCTTCACGTCGGGGTGACGCTCGCTCACGATCGATGCGAGCTGTCTGCCGTTCATGGTCGGCATGGCGACATCGGTGAGCATCACGGCCGGCAGTGTGAACTCAGCCAATAGGGCCAGCGCCTCTTGACCGCCGCCAGCACTGAGCACGGTGTAGCCGGCACCGGTCAACACGGACTCGGCCAGCAAGCGCACCGACGGTTCGTCTTCGACCACCAAGATCACTTCCGTGCCGCGAGGCCGCAGCGCGGGCTGCTCTTCGATGACGGGCTCAACCTCAGCCTCGGCGGCCAAGAACGTCACCTCAATGCGCGACCCTTCGCCCACGGTCGAGGTGGCGCTGATCTCGGCGTCGTGCTGCATCACGATGCTGTAGACCATGGCCAGACCCAGGCCGGTTCCCCGTTGACCCTTGGTCGAAAAGAACGGCTCGAACAGGTGCTGCAGGGCGTGTTCGTCAATGCCCATGCCCGTGTCTTCGACCGACAGCACCACGCGTCCGTCGACGGTCTGAGTGCCGATCACCAGCCGTCCGCCTTCGGGCATCGCGTCCGCGGCATTCAGCGCGAGGTTCATGACCACCTGCTGCAGGCGACCCTCATCAGCCGAGATGATCAGCGGCAGGTCTGGCGCCTCGAGCACCAACTCGATGTCATCGCCAAGCACCCTCATCAGCATCGGCCGGAAGTTGGACACGACCGCTACCAAGTCCACCGCGCGCAGCTCGAGAGGCTGTCGTCGGCCAAGCGCGAGCAACTGGCTGACCAAGTCCCGTGCGCGCAGGCTGGCTTGGCGAATCTGGACCGCAAAACCGAACCGCTGATCTCCGGATGGAAGCATCGGAATCAGCAGCTCGCTGTAGCCCAGAATCGGGGCCAGCAGGTTGTTCAGGTCGTGGGCAACGCCGCCCGCCAACCGGCCCAGAGCCTCGACCCGCTGCGCCTGATTGGTCCGTTCCTCGAGCGCCTTTCGCTCACTCAAGTCGACGATCAGTCCGCGAAAGCCAACCAGCTCACCGTTCTGCAGCAGGGGCACAGCACGAAAGGTCATCGGAAAGGTCACGCCGTCAGCCCGCATGCCCAGGTATTCCACCTGCGGAAAGTCCTGCCCTTGCAGGCGGGCGGCAAAGTTGCGCTGCACCAATTCGATCTGTTCGGGGTCGATCATGTTGAGAACTTGCAAGCCAGCCTCGAACTGCTCACGTGTGTACTTGTACAGCTCGAAGGCCTTGGCATTCGCATAGGTGAGCGTCAGACTGAGGTCGAACTCAACCACCGCCTCGGGCAACATCTCGTCGAGCTCTCGACGCCCAGAATCAGCCTCGGTGGGTGATTCACTCTTCACCCGCCAGATCACCGCCGACAACGCGGCGGCATCGTGGACCATGGCGGCCGTGATGGACAGGTGCGACAAGCCCGGCTCGACCTCGGTGTGGGCCACCGTATCGCCGACGGTCACAACGAGCGCCCGAGCCCCCTCGGCAGTGAGCGCCGCGCGGGCCGACTCGAAAGAATCGGCGAACAAGACCAACTCTCCCGAGATCGCGCCCAAATCGGTGGGCGTTCCCGCGACAAATGCCGGGGGCGTTACTCCGCCGATGCTCATGAATACAGGCATTGACCCTCGCCGGCATCATAGCGGCCAGCCCTGGCCATTGGAACGCACATCGCCCGACTCGGGCGAATCAGACTCGACGAAGGTCGCGCCTGGACGGTCCTTGCGAGGTAGGGTGTGCCCGTGATTGCACTCCTATTCGCACTATCGGCCACCGCTCAGGACTGTCCTGCGCCCGATTTGGGCACGCTCGAAGCACTCGCGCATTTGTCGCAGCAGTCCGTCGAGAGCGGCTCATACATGATGCACGAGAACGTGCTCGAGCAGTTCACCAACCAAGCGAAGTGCCTGCGCAGGCCGGTCCCCGTCGAACCGTGGGCCGCCATCTTGGTCTCCCAAGCCATCATCCTCAACCGAAACGGCGGCGATTGGTCCCCTGTTCTTGCCAGCGCCATGGCCGCCGACCCCAGCACCTGGGTGCCGCCCGAGCTGCTTCAGAACGGCATTCCACGCCTGAACGCCGTGCCCGAGAACGCGGCAAATGTGCCCCCGGGAATGATGCTGTGGCTGGACGGAAAGCAGTACAGCAAAGTGCCGCAGGTCGCCGGTCTGCACATCGTTCAGATGCAGAAAATGGAGAGCTTCGCGACCACAATCGGCACGCTGCCCTTTGACATCCCGACGACCATCGAGGTCGAGGAGCCCGAAGACCTGGCCTCGGGCAAGAAGTCCAAGAACAAGCCGACAAGGGCCCCGTCCACTGGCACCCCAGGCGCCAACAGCCACCCGGTCATCGCTCACGGCGGCCTGCAGCTTGGTCTGGCATCGGCATCCCAAAAGACCGACGTGCCGCGCGAGTACATCGGCGATGACTCAAACGCGGGCTTGTCCTTCGGCATCACCGGCCAAGTCTTGGTGGCCATTCCCGATGTGCCCGTGCGCGGCTGGGGAGCCCTGGCCATGGCGCCGGGTCGAAGCGGAGGCTTCGAGCTCGGACTCGGTGCTGGACTCGATCTGGGTGACATCATTCCGTTCGGTGGCATCGGGATGTCCGGCGTTCGCATCAGCGAGGCCGGCGTGGGCCGAAAGCCACTGCTCGGCACCCCTCGCGTCGGTGTCCGCTATGGGCCGGACATGGTGCCGGGGCTGGATGTGAGCGCACAAGTCGGGCTGATGCCCGCTGCCAGCTTCTTCCAATTTGGGGCCGGGTTTGCGCCGGTCGACCTCGGCTTCGGCGCAGTGCGCGGCGGCCTCGACATCTCGACCAGCTCCGGCCGCTTTGCCCAGCCAGAGCAGGACTGGCGAAAGATAAGCGCCAGCCGGGTCCGCTTTGGACTGCACGTCGGCATCGCTCTTGGACATGGAGCGCGCAGCTGATGCGGTGGCCGCTCCTGCTGACACTCGCTCACGCCGCCGATCTGGTTGTGCCCACCGAGCACGCCACCATCGCCGACGCTGTCGCGGCATCCTCCAACGGCGACCGCATTCTGTTGCTTGCCCCCGGAACCTACGCCGAGTCCCGCATCGACCTCATCGATCGCACGCTGACCTTCGCCGCATCGGGCACCGGCGACGTCGAGTGGAGGGGACTGGCGATTGCCACCTCTCCCATGATGCTCACCAGTGGCGGCTCCCTCACCTTCGAAGACCTCATCCTGGACTCACAAGGCGTGCAGCGCGTCATGGTCGCCGACTCGAGTCAGCTGATCTTCACCCGCAGCACCGTGCGCAACGGCTCCGGTGACACGCTGGTCTCTTCAGACCCCGGCGGCGGCTGCCTGCGGGTCACCGGCGGCGAGACTACAAGCACCGACTCCACGTTCAGCGATTGCATCAGCGGCGGGCGTGGCGGCGCCATCTCACTCGAGGGCGTCGATGCCGAGTTCACCAACTCCACCTTAAGCAACAACGAGGCCCCTTCTGCAGGTGCCATCTGGGTGGACGATTCCGGCATCGAGCTGTTTGACATGCAGAAGGACCCGAAGCAGTACACAAACCTCG
>CAYYHT010000439.1:0-6768 GCA_964471355.1 uncultured Enterobacteriaceae bacterium | reverse complement strand
CGAGAGCGTCGACGCCAACCAAGACCTCAACCGCATCTTTGGAACCGCAGCCCCCGTGCTGCTCGGTGTGGGCGCTGTAGGGATTGGCGTGGGGTTTGTGCTGTGAGATTCGCACCGCTGAGCCTGCTGCTCTCCCTGTCCACCGCGTGTCTGATCGTCGATGCCGATGAAGTGGCAGAGCACCGCTGCCAAGTCGATCCGAACTGTGATGGCATGGAGAGCGACGCCGACACCGACGCCGACTCGGACAGCGACACAGACACCGATTCGGACACCGACACAGACACCGACTCGGACACCGACACCGACACCGACACCGACCCGACCTGCAGCCAGGCCTGGGAGGACTCGGACGGCGACGGCTTCGGGGGAGTTTCCTTGGGCATGGATGTGTGCGACCCGCTCGGCAGCGGTGAGGTTCGCAACGGAGGCGACTGCGACGACTTGGACGCAGCCATCAATCCGGACGGAACTGAGGAATGTGACGGGCTGGACGACGACTGCGATGGCGACATCGACGAGGGGTCGTTCGACGCCAGCAGCTATGTTGATGCCGACTCCGATGGCTACGGCGCTCAGGGAACGGCGCTGGTCGACCACTGCAGCGGGGACGGCGGCTTCAGCGCCACTGACGACGATTGCGACGACACCGAATTCACCGTGAACCCCGATGCCTCCGAAAGCTGCGACGGCGTGGACAGCAACTGCTCGGGCGATGAATCCGACGCGACGACCGGTACATCCGAGTGGTTCCGGGACGACGACGGAGACGGCTACGGCGGCGGCAGCGACATCCGTGACAGCTGCAGCGAAGGCGCCGGCTGGTCCCTCGAGTCAGGAGACTGTGATGACGGCGACTCGACCCGCAGTCCGGGAGTGCCCGAGGACTGCGGCGACGGCATAGACAACAACTGCGACGGCATCACGGACGACTGCCAGCCCCTGGACGGGCTGATCAACGACATTGCGGCCACCACAGTCAACGCGCTGTTTTCGTCCGATAAGTTTGGCAGCGAAGTGGTGCTGCATGACCTGGACGACGACGGAACGGTCGAGTTGCTGGCGGCGTCCTACCTCGACGTAAACCGGGACGAGACCGTCCGAATCTTCCAAGATCCATTGGCGATCACTCACATCGACGACGATGCCGTCACGATGACCGAGCCGTATCCAGCCAACAACAACTGGGGAACGAGCCTGGCCGCCGGCCAACTCAACCCGACGGGCGACCCCGTTTTTGCTGCGGGAGCTCCCTTCTTGCTCGGAGGTCAGGTCGCTGTCTTCTCGGACGCCACCATGCCAAAGGACCGGGACCAAGCCGACCTGATGCTAAACGCCGTAGCCGGCGACCATCAGCTGGGTACGAATGTAGCGATTGGACTGAAGAACGCGAGCGACGAGGCCGCTCTATTGGCCACCGCCCCCAACTTCGACTCTGCATCCCACGACTACGCCGGACGGGTCTATGTGGTCTACGGCACCTCGACCGGTACGGGATCCGTCGAAACTGCGGCAACTATCACGGTAACGGGCCACGAAGCCGATACGCGGCTGCGCTCTGTCGAAGGCTGTGACTACACGGGCGACGGCTGGGACGACCTGTTGGTCGGCGCCAAGTTCCGATCGAGCAGCGGCGCCAACAGTGGCAGTTTCTGGACCTTCAACGGGCCCCTCACTGCAGGGGACTACTTGACCGATACCCCGTCATTCACCGTCGATGGCGCTCAGGGCGACGGAATGGGTGGCCATTTGATCTGCGGCGACATCAATGACAACGGGCGCGCCGACCTGCTCGTCTCAGCAGACGGCGGAAGTTCGCCGACAACCAAGGCCGGCGTGGTCATCGCCTACGACGGGACCACGAACACCGAAATCGCCCGCTATTCCGGCGCCGAAACCGGCATGCGCTTCGGCCGGGACGTGGCCATGGGCGACTTTGACGGGGACGGAGACCAGGACCTGGCTGTCATCGCCCAGTACACCGACGTGCCGACACCTAGCTGCGGCAGCGTCTACTTGTTCACGACCTCCGTGCTCAATGGCGACCACCCGCACACGACAGCCACCCACGTCATTCATGGTGACGCTGGCGACAGCCTCGATTCCCTTTCAGTGGGCCCGCTAGACACGGATTCGTTCGACGACATCGCCGTGGGCAGTCCAAATGCACACGCGGTCTTCCTCATTCTCGGCTCGCCCTGACTCCGACTCCGGCGGCCGACACAGACACCACCACCGTTCCATCGCGGTCGGTACGCCACAGCTCGATGCCACGCCCTTCGTAGCCGGCGACCACCGACCCGGCTGGATGCCGATACCGATTGCCACGCCCCATGCTCGCGACAGCGATGGCCGGCCGGACCCGGTCGAGCAACGCCGGCGTCGATGAGCTGCGGCTGCCGTGGTGCGGAACCTTCAACACGTCGACTGAAGCGGGAAGGATGGGAATGGCAGCCTCGGCAGCGGCCTCGATGTCCCCCGTAAACAGCACGCTCCTGGCCCCGTGCCGTGCCACCACGACCAAGCTGCGGTCGTTGATGTCCTCCCCCACAAAATCCTCAGCGGGATGAAGCGCTTGTGCCGGGCGGACTTGCACGGGGATTTGCCGGGCCTTCGCAAGGTGTAAAACCGGACCCAAGGCCTCGCGGGAGGGTACCCACACCTCGCCAACGTCCAGAGACTCGAGCACTGGAAGCACACCCCCGTAGTGGTCGAGCTGGCCGTGGGACACCACCACCACATCGACGCGGCGATGCCCCTGGCGGCGCATCCACTTGAGCACGCGGTCCGAAGGCGGTCCCCCATCGACCAGCCAGGTACGCCCATCGGGCCACTCGACCAAGGCCGCATCACCCTGGCCCACATCCAGAAAGTGCACGGTCATCGCATCGAGAGACGCCACCTTGAGCGAGCTGAACAGGGCCAGGCAGCCAATCGAGACCTGGAGTCTCCGCGGAGCCAGCAGCAACGCCGCTCCGATGAGGGCACCCACCGGACCGATGGCCGGCGCCCAAGGGGTCACGGCGAGCGGCCGCAACGACCACAGCAAGCCCTCAACCAGCCCAGCCCCCATCGTCGCAGCGGGCTGGGAGATCCACAGGGGCGCATATTCCGCCACGAGCGCACAGGGCACGATGCCCATGGCCACCACCGGAATGGCGTACAGATTGGCCACAGGAGACCAGGGGGCCAGCTGCTGAAACCACCACGCCGCCGCCGGCAGGGTTCCAATGGTCGCCCCAACGGTCACCGCAAAGCTGGTGATCACCCACTCCACCAGCCACGGCTGGTCCGGCGGCACCCACTTCAGCAGCCAGGGGGTCACCCGAATCAGCCCAATGACAGCTCCAAAAGACAGCTGAAAGCCCGGCGTGCCCACGCTGCTGGGGTCAAGCACCACCACCACCATCGCCGCTACGGCCAGCAGCGCCAGTGGGCGGACGGCACGTCCCAAGACATGCGCACATGCGACCAGACACACCATCAGCAGCGCTCGCTGCGCGCTGACCGGAGAGCCAGCCGCCACGGTGTACAGCGAAGCCGCAAGCACGGCGACCGCGGCGGTGAGAGGGCGCTCGGGCAAGCCCTCGGGTGCAAGCACCGCCCAGGGACGAATGAGCCAGCGCGTATGCAGGCCCGCCAGCCACGCCACCAAGCCCACATGAAAGCCCGAGATCGCCAGCAGGTGGGCGGTGCCGGTGTCTCGCAGCACTTGCCAGGTGTCGTCGCTGACCCCGCTCCTGTCGCCGGTCGCCAGCGCTCGCAGCACCGGGTGAACATCGCGGGCCGGCCGCGCAGGCGGTGTCGCAAGGGTGCGCTCGGTCTTGGCGTGGACGAGCGCAACAACCCCCGCTCGGAGGGCATTCTGAGCACCATCTGGCGCACCTGGAAGCACAGGAGCATCGCTCATAGGACGCGCGAAGCCATGCACGACCACCTCGGTACCGATGTGCGGCGGAACACCCTTGAAGCGCACACGAACACGACCCGGGGCGACACTCCAGCCACCCGAACGCAAGCCGAGTGCCTCGACCCGGACATCAGCGCTGCGACCCGAAGGCGACCCGAGCACCACACCTCGAAGCGCCACCGGACCGGACAGGTGCGGACCCACAGGCATCGACGCCACCGCCAGCCATCCGAGCGCGCCCCCCATCACAGGCGCCCACGCCCTCACACACCCGAGGGCGCACGCGAGCACCAAAACAGCCGCGAAGCACGATAGGGCCAGATCCAAGCCCGGTAGCCACGGGGCCAGACCCGCACCCGCCACCACCGCCACTCCAGTCCACGCAAGCACATCCATGCACCGCTAGGAAGCAAGCATCGTTCCAGCTAATAGTCGGCGTTTGTTCGTTGGGTGACGGTGGTCAGTGACGGCTGAACCATCACGCCGCTGTCATCCGTCGTCGGACTCTGCCTCGGTCGAGTCCTCGGCGCCTTGCCCTTGGGTCTTCTCGGCTTCGTCCACGAGTGGCTGCAGGAAGCCCGAGAGGATCTTGCCCAGGTCCAGCTTGACCTTGACGTCCTTCTTGGCGCCGTCTTCGCCGTCGGGGACCGCGACGTCCATCTCGAGGGGGTCGTCGGGAATCAGTGCTTTGGCAAATGCGCCCAGCATGCGGCCAGCGAGCTCCGGGCCGTGCTCTGAAAGGAAGTCTGCGTCGACCATCACTTCAGCTTCGCTCTTTCCCTCATCGGCCTTGGCGGCAACGAAGCTGCCCACGGCGGCTCGCAGGTTGTCGCGAATCGGGTCGGGCTTGTCGGGATCATCGTCCTCGGCGGCCGCTGCCATGTCTTCTTGGGCCTTTTCGCGAGCTTCGACAAGCTGTTCGCTGGCCGAACGCCGCAGCTCTGCGGCCTCGTCGTGCTTGCCCGCGTTTTCGAGGGAGGTGGCAATCAGATCGGTCAGCGACTCGGGCATCTGATGAGGCGAGCTGAAGTCGAAGTCCGACCCCTTTGTGGCGTTGTTAAGCCCTTGCACCACTGCACCGATGATGGCCTGCAGCGCTTCAGTATCGAGCTGTTCATTCTTGTCTTCAGGCATCGGGCCCCCCTGGACGGGGAAGGGTAGCAGTCACGTCGGTCAGAAGCAGGTCCAGAGTCGGCTCGCTGCCCTGTGCGATGCCGCGCAGGCGCCCGCCGGTGGTGTCGAAGCAGGTCCACTCGCGCAGGGGAAAATCCATGCCCTCCACGTGCCGTGAGATCCCAGCGAGCGCGCGTCCAACGGTTGGCAGCTGCATGGTGCCCAGCACTTCGATGCGACGAACCTCGCCCTCGGCGTGCCGACGAAGTGCCTCGATGCCCTCCTCGACGCGGCTGTCCGGCACCGATTCGGGGAGGAGACGGGTTGCAATGACGCCTTTGAGGGGCGTGCCCGCTGCCGACACTTTCTGTGCCAGCTGACTGACAACGGCCTGGGGCACAGCACCGGCATGCACGACCAAGATGGGGTCCATGCCCAGCTTCTGGGCCATCATGCTCAGCCCGACTGGCGGCACGACGACCATGATGCGGTGGTAGCGCTGTGTGGCGTCCTGCAGAAAGTCCACAAAGGTGTTGAGGGCCTCGTTCGACAGCGGGCCTTGGGTGCCGGCGGTCATCACATCGAGGTTGGGGTGAAAGACGCGGGTGCTCATGTCCCACGACCGGCCCTTCATGAGGACTTCGGTGAGTCCCGGCGCAGGATTGAGTGAGCCAAAGGCGATGTGCAGGCTGGGCAAGGCCACGTTTAGGTCGATGACCAGCACCTGCTCATTGAGCTGCGCGAACAACACCGCCAAGTTGCCGACCACCGAGCCTGCCCCCTCGCGCAGGGTTGCCGACGAGAACGCCATCAAGCGGCCCGCGTCGTTGTCCAGCATGCGCAACACTAGGTCGCCATAGGCCAGCACCGTCGGGTCGTCGCCATCGAGAGCAGCGAAGGCCGTGGCTCCATTCTCGCGCCAGATCGGCAGGACACCCAACACGGGTGCCCGGGTCGCGTCTTCGATCTCACCGACGGTCAGCAACACATCGTCGGTCAGCATGGCCTTGGCCATTCGGGCCCAGCCTTCGGCATGAGGACTCGGTCCCAGGTCTTCGATCTCAAACACCGCCGGCACTAGCCCCTTCATGAACAGTGCCGCGTGCTTCTCTTCGCGTACTGCAGCCGAGACGCCCCACGAGCCGTCGATGCACTCGAGCATGAAGTACATCGCGACGCTTCGCCAAGGCTCACCGACCCTCTGCACTTTGGACTCGATCACGGCACGATCACCAACCACATACGGGGTCTGGGGCTCGACGAACTCAAAGCCCTCGCCTGCTGCGGTGTGAAACACCTTGGCTGCACTCTCGCCGTGCCTGCGCCAGCTCTCTGTTGTGGCCGAAGCCATCGCCAGCTCGACGTCACGAGCGGTGGTGGCGGCCATGAAGCTGACGTAGGCAGAGCCTGGGTCGGGAAATGTGACGCTTGCCACGAGGGCCTCCATGGGTGCAACCTGTGCATACCTATGCGCGAACCGGCAGTGTACAGCGGCTGAAACCCGCGGTGTTGTGTGGTCTGTTGCTGAGCCACTCGTTACGAGCCCGGCCGCATCAACTGGAGCATCCGTGTACCGCAAAGAACTGCTTGTCCTGCCCTTTATCGCCCTGTTGTCCGTCGCCTGTGGCGGCGGAGAAGGCGCCGCCTCTGGTGGCAGCGCCACCGCACCCGCAGCGCCCGCCGTGGGTGATTCCTGCGCCGCACTCGCCGAAGCACCTGCCCAGGCTTGGTACGGCTGCGTCGAC
>CAYYHT010000438.1:0-6775 GCA_964471355.1 uncultured Enterobacteriaceae bacterium | reverse complement strand
GCTCCCCCCAACTCGGGCGGAGGACCGCTCACTGGCCGGGCACTGGCCGCGTGCTTGACTTGAGGCTTGACACTCGCGACCGACGCTGGCCGGGCAGCCACGGAGGGACCGGCCTTGATGGCGATGGAGGGACCGGCGCTTGTCGCGGCGGGCAGATTGGCCGGCAGCACCGCATAGCGGAAGCCAAACTCAGTGGTCGCCTCGAGCTCGGTCCAGTCGGAATCCGACAGGCGTGCGAGCTTGTCGGCCGTCAGTCGAGACAGGGCGTAGCTCTGCCTCTTGCCGCTGTTCTGGAGCAGGTGGATAAACCGCCCCCCTCGCAGCGCATCGGCAGACACATCGGTCTCTTCACTGCCTTGCGTGGGCGGAGCGTCTGGCTGGCCGCGCTGCGGCATGGACAGAATGCCCGCCCCGCTATCTACAGAGAACTTCACCGAGACCCTGAGTTCGTACCCAAAATCCCGCCTGACAAACAGCCGAAAATCACCCATTTGGGGAGTGTACACCGGAGGGAATGGACGGGGCAGCCGTCCCTGGTATCGTCGCCAACTTGGAGGCCGCGGTGGAGATCAAAGAGGTTGGGCAACTGACAGATACCGGGGTTCGGCGCAGCCTCAACGAAGACGCTGTACTCGCTGTCAACGAGGTGCCCATCTTCGCCGTGGCCGACGGAATGGGCGGCGCAGACTCTGGCGACGTGGCCTCAGCGATGGCGATGTCCTTCCTCAAAGACAGTGCGCCAGTACTGATGGAGGAGGCCAAGAAGGTCTCCAAGTCCAGTCGCGGCAGGCTTGACCTTGCCGAAGTTCTCGAAGCTGTGCTGGGCCAGATTCACAGCGAGATCGAGCAGGAGGGCGAACGCAGCGGCAAGACCAGCATGGCCACGACACTTGTGGCCGCGATGATCGTGGGCAACAACGCGACCATCGCGCACGTCGGCGACAGCCGCGCCTATCTGTACCGGGACGGCCGCTTGCGGCTGCTGACCGATGACCACACCCTCGCCATGCTGCGGCTGCGCCAGGGACGCCTGACTGAAGAGGAGTTTCGGCACAGTCCCCTTCGCCATCGCTTGTACCAAGCGCTCGGCGTCGGACGAGAAGTCGATGTCGACACGGCCGAGGTGCCCCTGGCCGACGACGATGTGTTGCTGCTGACCAGCGACGGCATTCACGCTCAGCTCGACGCCAAGCAGATTCTGGGCTGCATTCGCCAAGGCACCCTGCAACAAGGAGCAGCCCGACTCGTCGACGCGGCCAACAAAGCGGGTGGCAAAGACAACGCCTCGGCACTGCTGATTCGCGTGGGCACCGACAAGAAAGCCGACAGCGTCGACGCCATCGCCGCCATCCTCAAAGAAGTCTTCCTCTTCCGCAACCTGTCCGGTTCCGAGCGAAACCGCATCGCCCCGTACCTCGACCAGCGCGTGTTGACGCCGGGCGAGACCCTGTTCAACGAGGGCGACCCAGGCGACGCCTTCTACATCGTGCTGGACGGCAAGGTCCGCATCACCAAGGGCAATACCCACCTCGTTGATATCGGCCCCGGAGGCCACTTCGGCGAGCTGTGCTTGGCCAGGCCCGTTCCGCGTTCCGCCACGGTGACGGCCATCGATGAGACGCTGATTTTCGGACTCTCGCGCACGCGATTTGGCGAGATCAATCGCCGTCGGCCGGGCATGGGGGCCACGTTGTCCCTGGGTGTGCTCGACTATGTTGGCGACCGTCTGCGCGACATGACCGACCGCCTGCACACCGTCGAGATGGTGGCCAAGGGTGAGCTCAAGCCGCCGGGAATGAAGCCCCGTGACGCCATCCTGTCGGCGGTCCGAGGCAAGCTCAAGAGCTAGTCCCGCTTGCGCCGCAGCAGCCAGAAGGGGCCGATGAGAAGACCCGTGAGTCCAAGGCCGTCTGAGTAGGCACCGGACTTGCCGCAGCCCTTGCAGACGTCCTCGTCGATCTCGCCGTCGCAGTCGTCATCGACGTAGTTGCAGACCTCTTCGGCGCCCGGGTAGCGGTCGGGATCGAGCGGCCCACAGTCGACATCGTCGTACCAAGCGTCGTAGTCGAAATCGAGGCCGTGTGGCGGCGCCACAGGCTCGGCCGTGTCTTGGCCAAGGGCGATCAGGGTGATGAGCAGGAAGACAGTCACGGATCCAAGCTATCTCTGTCTTCAGGCCACGTGCTTGAGAATGAGCCGCGCAAGTCCAGGCACCGCTTCTTCGACGTGCCCTTTGGCCTGGTGGCGAAGCCCCAGATAGGCCCGCACCAGCACCGGGTTCTTGGCCTTTTTGGCCCGGCCATCGGTCACCGAGAGCATGGCTTCGGCGATGTCGGAGCGGTTGCGGTCAAAGTAGCCCTCGACGTCACCGTCGACCCGGGCCTTGTCCAAGAATGGGTCGATGACGGGTGCAAAGCGGGGCAGCAGGCCGTCGAGGGCCCGGTGGATGATGTCCGGCTTGACCCGCTTGACGACCTTGTATCCGGCCTTGAGCGCATAGCCGCGCAGACCGCGCTTGCGAGCGACTTCGTCCTCGATCAACTGAAACCCGTCGCGCACAACTGCAGCTTTCTTCACAGGGTTCTCCAGGGTCTGGGACAAGGTCGAGTGGACAGCATTCATGTCATGGTCCTCTCTTCCTTCAGTCGGATGGCTGCTGGAATCCTTCAAGGTTTGTCCGGCTCGTTCGGCATGCCTTCGCACCAGGGAACCTTCACGCTCTCGCCAGACACCTGGTTGTACCACCAGTTGATGTAGTTCCTGGAGTAGCAGGAAAAGCCCCCTTGCCGGCGTGCTTTGACCACGCAGTCATAGCTTCGCTCCCAGTCTCGATCGTTCTGGGCCTTGATGATGTCGCCGCCCATGACTTCCTGGGCCACTTGGTTGCCTTCGCCGGTGACGTACATGCGAAGCACCGGGCCAATGGCGTTGCAGAGCACCAGTGCTGCGTCATCTGACGGCGACGCGCCCAGGGCCTTGATGGTGGCCTCACGCACCTGCCCATCTTCTTCCTTGGTCAGCAGACGCTGCTCGAGGCACTTGACCAGATCGGGCTTCTTGGTTCCCCGGATCGCCTTGACCGCGTTGAGCCGCACGACGCTGTCTGGGTCGTCCATCATGGCCGTGCAGACCATCTTGTTGGTCTGGGGCAGCCTCAACTTCACCACTGCGTTGAGTGCTTGGGCGCGGACTTCACCCTCGGCGTCTTCGACAGCCACCTTGGCGACGGTCTCGATGACGGCCTCGCTGTCACGGCCGATGAGGGACTTGGCCGCCGCGGCCCGAACCTTGGCCTCGGGGTCGGACTTGAGCAGCTCGAGCAGCAACGGAATGTGCGCCTCGGAAGGCCTCAGCGCCAACACACTCGCCTCGCGCATGCCCACATCACCGGTGCCCTGGGCGATCTCGGCGAGGTGGTCGTAGCCCTTGGGGGCTGCAATCGCGCCGATGGCGTACACCACCTTGTGCCGTTCGAGCACACTCTCGTCTTTCAGCGCCGCCGCGAGACAGGTCGCAAAATCGTCGCGCTTGGTTCCGTTGAGTCCGTCGGCGACTGCGGGATCCCAGCCTCGCTCAGCACTGTAGAGCGCTTCACAGACACAGGCATTGGCGTCCTCTTCGTCCGGAAACTCCGCGAGCTTCAGGGCGGTGTAGCCGCGAAGCTCCGCCATGTCGTCCCCTCGCATCTTGAGCCCGACGCAAGCGCTCGAAAAGTGCCCCCGCACCAAGTAGGTATCGATGTCCGCCGAGTTTTCGACGTACCTCGGTTCACAGGCGGTGAAGAGGGCCAGACCGACAAAGCTAGCGAGGACGCGCAAGGGCAACTCCGGGGACCTGACCAACTAGCGCGCCTGACCCGTGGTGACCGTCAGGGTGGTGTAGACTCCCTGCCCTTCCGAGAGAGTTGTCGTGCTCGAGCAGATCCTGGAACTTCCCGTCGAGATGTTGCGAAGCATCGCGCGTACGTTCACCGGCGGCAAGCCTGTCCGCGCCACCATCCGGGCCTTGCTTGGCGGCGAAGAGGCCGACGCAGAGGCAGCTGAGTCCCAATCCTTCGACCCGACTCCACCAAAGCCCGCCTGGGAACCCGAAGAGGCCGCCGTGCCCCCGCCGGAGCCAGAACCGGAACCAGAGCCCGAGCCCGAACCAGAGCCGGAACCCGAGCCAGAGCCCGAACCGGAACCCGAGCCCGAGCCCGAACCAGAGCCCGAACCAGAGCCGGAGCCAGAGCCGGAGCCGGAGCCAGAGCCGGAGCCCGAACCAGAGCCCGAACCAGAGCCCGAACCAGAGCCGGAGCCGGAGCCGGAGCCGGAGCCCGAACCAGAGCCGGAGCCCGAGCCCGAGCCCGAACCAGAACCAGAGCCCGAGCCAGAGCCCCAACCAGAGCCAGAGCCAGAGCCCCAACCAGAGCCCCAACCAGAGCCCAAACCAGAGCCAGCGTCGACCGTCGACATCACCGCTCTGCCCACGCCCAATCCGAACGCCATGAAGTTCAGCTGCTCGGTGCGTGTCGTCAAGCGCGGTTCGCTGTCCTTCACTGGACCCGACTCCGCCAAGGGCAACCCGCTAGGCGAGGCGCTGTTCGCCATCGACGGCGTGCGCATCGTGTTCGCGGTCAACGATTTCGTGTCCGTCACCAAGACCAATGACGCGAACTGGTTCCACCTGACACCGCAGATCGAGACCACTCTGGCCGCCCACCTCTCTGCTGCTGCGGGCTCAGCCTGATCCAGTGCACCTCATCCTGCTGATGCTGCTCGGGTGCTTTGGCACCAGCGAGCCCGAGTTCTCGGAGTACACGGTCGTGCGCGGGGACACCCTGTTCGTCATCGCCCGCGATCACGGTGTGAGCCTCGACGAGCTCAAGCAGTGGAACGAGCTTGATGGCGACCTGATTGAAGTCGGCGATGTGCTCAGGATCTACGGCCACCAAGACGGCATCATCGCGGGTTCCACCCGCAACACAAAGGGCAGAAAGAAGCGCCGCAGCAGCAAATCCAGCGCGAGTCCAACCGGAGGCGACGAGGTCGTCCTGCCCACGCCTCGTGCTCACAAGTGCCTGGCCGGACCGTCGGGCGATGGCTTGGGAGACGAAGGGGCGGTCGCCAGCGTCGGGTTGAGCCGCGAGCAAGTCAAACAAGGCATGAACGGCATCATCAACTTCACGTTGCGCTGCGTGCCACCGACCACTGGGCGCGTTGTGACCGACATCACAGTGGGCTGCAATGGCCTGGTCACCGACGTGACCATCGACAGCAGCGGCCCCTACGATCAGGCAGCAATCGACTGCATCATCGACACCATCGAGCACGCCCAATTCGACGCCCATCAGCTGCCCGATGGGATGAATTTCGGCTACCCACTGGTTTTCAACTTCTAGCCCCGTCTAAGCTCGCCCCTCCGGAGGACTCATGAAGCGCATTCTGCTGACCATCATCCTGGCTCTCGCCACCACTGCCATCCCGACAATGGACGCCCACGCGGCGTCACCCAAGGTCGATAGGGCCAAGGCTGAGTTGAAAGAGGCAAAAGCCGCCCTGAAGGACGACAAGAAGGATCTCAAGACCATCCAAAAGAACGTCGACAAGTGGCACGACATGTGGGCCAAGCAGAAGCACGACAAAGAGATGAAGTGGGACGAAAAGATCGCCGAGTGGATCCAGTCCGAGCGCCAAGAGAACCGCGGCGACATCAAAGAAGAGCGTGGCGAGGCCAACGCAGCCGAAGGCACACGCCGCGAAGGCAAAGAGACAAAAGAGCTCGAGACCCAAAAACGACGCGCCCAGGTCACCCGCGAGATCTTCAAAGAACTGGCCGAGGTGAACAAGAAGTTCATGCCCACCCACCGCGGCAAGGCACCTGCCCATAAGCAAAAGAGCGTGCTGCTCAAGAAGCTGGTCAAGGCCGCCACGCGTGACGTGACCCTGCGTGAAAAGGCCGTTGCCGGTGCAGAAATGCGCCTCGACCGCGCCAAAGCGAGCAGCTAGCAGCGCAGGCCCGGCTGGCCCGGTTACAGCCGGCGCGATGGCGCTGCTCCAAATCCAAGGCCTGAAGACCTACTTCCACACCGAAGAAGGCATCGTAAAGGCCGTCGACGACGTGACCTTCGACCTCGAAGAGGGTCGAACACTCGGCGTGGTCGGCGAATCGGGCTCGGGCAAGTCCGTGACGTCGCTGACCATCATGCAGCTGCTCCCTGAGACCGCCAAGATTCCGTCCGGTGGCGTGTCTTTCCTGGGCCGTGACCTGTTGACGATGTCGAGCGCCGACATTCGCAAGCTGCGTGGCAACGACATCGCCATGATCTTCCAAGAGCCGATGACATCGCTGAACCCGGTGTTCACCGTGGGCGACCAGGTCGGCGAGGCCATTCAGCTGCACGAGGGCGTCGACAGCGCCGCCGCCCGCACTCGCACCATTCAGCTCTTCGACGAGGTTGGCATTCCCGACGCGGCGACTCGGGTCGACAGCTACCCGCACGAGATGAGCGGCGGGCAAAAGCAGCGCGTCATGATTGCGATGGCGCTCGCATGCAACCCCAAGCTCCTCATTGCCGACGAGCCCACGACCGCGCTCGACGTCACCATCCAAAAACAGATTCTGGACCTGCTGCGCAAGCTTCGCGACGAACGCGGCATGGCCATCTTGTTCATCACCCACGACCTGGGCGTCATCGCCGAGATTGCCGACAAAGTCGCCGTGATGTTCCGCGGCAAGCTCGTCGAATATGGCGACGCCCTGCCCATCTTCGAGAATCCACAGCACCCGTATACCA
>CAYYHT010000437.1:0-6776 GCA_964471355.1 uncultured Enterobacteriaceae bacterium | reverse complement strand
AGCTCCACGTTCTTCTTGAACTCTGCGGTCGATCGGGGAGGTGCGATCAGCCAGGAACGAACGGCGCTTCTCGAACTCATCGATGTCGAATTCGAGGGCAACAGCACGACCGGTGACGGCGGGGCCATCGGCATAGGCTTGGACCTTGGCGTCCCGATGACCCTCGACCTGACCCGCGTGAGCTTCGTGGACAACCAAGCCCTGTCCGGGGGCGGTTTGTTCATGGACGATGGCCACACCGTGAATGCCACCGGCGTGACCTTCGATTCCAACACGGCCTCCATCGATGGTGGAGGCGTGGCCGGTGCGGGCTACTTCACGGGTACGGACACCGACTTCATTGGCAACCAAGCGACCGGGAGAGGCGGGGCGATGTACCTGCGCGACGCGCCGGGCGGTCCGAATTGGTCGTTCACCGGTGGTGCGGTGCGCGACAACACGGCTGCTGTCGCCGGTGGCATCGCCATCTGGGGTGGCGGCGCCACATTCTCCGGGACCACGTGGACCAGCAACGGCGTCGATGTGCAGGCCGCTGACGGCACGGTACTGCACCCGGCATCGACGAACTTCTACTGTCAGGCCACCGGCGGCTGCATCTCTTTCTAGAGCCGACGTGGAGCGTGAGTTGGCTCCGCAGTGCTAGGCTCTGCGGCCGGAGGAATCATGGACAGCGATCTTCACGTACATCACCGCGCCGGCGCCAACGGCGCCTTCACCATCGACCGCGGATCGGACCAGCTCGGAGCCCTGACCTACAAGCGTGAGGGCACCACGCTCACACTGGTCGACACGGCGATTTCCAAGGACGTGCAGGGTCAGGGCGTGGGCGCGGCCTTGGTGAAGTACGCCATCAACTACGCAGCAGAGGCCGATCTCACCGTGGCTGTCGTCTGCCCTTGGGCCAAAGAGTACCTGCGTCGCCACCCCGATCTGCTGCCCTAGGTCGCGACGATCCGTCCTGGTTGACGTCGGCAGAAGATCCGACGAGCAAGCATGTGGCTGCTGTGCCTGCACATCGCGTACGCGGAACCGGCGGATCGGGAACAGGCCCCGGCCCCTGCCAAGTCTGAGCGAAGCAAGCCGACGGTCGAGCAGCGCGGGCACGTCGAGCTGTTCGCTGGAACTGGCCTGCGCGGCAACCTGACGACCATTGAGGCGGTGTTTCGGTCCGTCCGACGTGCGGACAACTTCACCGAGCTCGCGGTCTTGCACAGCAGTGATCGCAATGGGCAGCTGTCCTTTGCCGGTGGGCTCGACTTGGCGGTTGGCCTGCCGGTCGATGTGCTCGTTGGCGGCTTCGCTCGATGGGAGCTGCAGACCGTAAAGGAGGACATCGCTGCCCTTCGCCCTCCCATTCCAGACCTCCGGGTCGAGGTCGCCCTCGGTGGGCGCACCAAGCGCTTCGACCTTCAGCTCGCCGCCGCCTCCGATCCGATGGTCAGCTGGAAGAAGGTCACCGACGGACGCCTGCGCTTTGGCCTGCGGGCGACCCCCTGGTTCACCGTGTATGCGCTTGCGACCTTCGTGCAGCGGCAGAGCATCGCTGTGGACCGCCTGGCCCTGTACGTGGCCATACGCATGTAGCGATGGCGTGGTCGGTTGAGGTGGGCTGGCGCATGGTCCCGACGGCTCACATGGGCCTTTGGCGGGGTGGCCTTGGCGCCTGGGTCCTACACCTTGAAGCTATGGTGGACGCCGGATGGCACCAAGCCCGAGGGTGAGCCCAACACGACAATAGAGCTCACCGCAGAATAGCTAGGTCACCGGGGGCATCGCTCGCCCGCTCCCTGCAGGAATTCGACCGCATCGAGGCTGACCATGTCGCTGCTGTCGGCCGACAGACACAGGCGGCGCATCCCCTCTTTCTCTTGGCCAGCTTCGTACAGGCTGCGCCCGCACCGATAGTCGGCCGTCGCGTTGGACTCACCCGGCTGGGCGGCGCAGGTCTGGGCCTCGACAGGCGTGGACTCGGGCACCTTCGACGTCGCCTTGGGTGTTGCGGCCTTGGGCGCCCGGGGAGCTTCCTCGGCCAAGGGACGGCGCCCCGTCAGGGAACAGCGGATGCCGGCGAACTGCGCGTACTCGACGGCCTCGAGTGAGCGTGAGCCATAGCCGCGGGTTGAGATGCACAGCTGCATCTGGGATCCGGCCTCGTCCCCAGCCTCGGCGAGCAGCAGCGCGCAGTCGAAGTGGAAGGCCGTGGTCTGCTGGGAGGGAGGCATGCAACGCTCCAAGGTGGCATCGCTGTGGTCTAGCCACCCGCGCGCACTGACGACCTCTGATATCGAGACCGCGTGCTCTTCTCCCTCGAAGACGACGACGGCGTTGTCGAATGTCTCGATGTACTGGGTCACCAACATGCGGGTCTCGGGACCCCGCTCTTCGAGCAGCGGGAGCGTCGCCTCCCAGGCTGTCGTGGCCTCGCGCTTCACGTCGTCCTTGGCTGCCTGCAGCTGAGCCGCACGCTTGCGCTCCAGTTCCTCGATCAGGGCCTCCTCACGCGCCATTCGCTTGGCTTCAAGCTCTCGTTCCTGGGCCAGCAATGCCTCTGCGGCTGCTCGCCGACGTGCAGAATCCTCGCGCTCGGCCCGGGCCTGCTTGAGCGCCTCGAGCTGGGCTAGGTAGTCCGACGAACCCGACACACTCGTCCGCTCTGGCGCCGGCTTCCCGACGTCCAAGACCACCTCGGCGCCGGCGTCCACGCGCACAAACCGGGCGAAGCTGACCTCGCTCCCTTGGCGCAGCTGCACCAAGTGCCAACCGGCGGGCACCGAGGGCAAGCTCGCTGAGCTGCCATTGAGCACGGTTGTTGCGCCGGCCGATGCGGGCCGCATGACGAGGCGTCCCGTTCCCGTCAGGCGAGCCTTGTCACGTGCTGCCTTGGCGGGGGCGCCGAACGTCGCATTCCACGTCTTGGGCGAGACCCTCTTGGCCGAGGCGAAGTAGGCAGATGCCTCGTCGGGGTGTTCCTGGAGCAGGTGCATGGTTCCCGCCGCGTTCCACAGCCGCGCGAGCACCTCGGCGCTCGGCAGGCTGCCACAGGCGAGGGCGCCTTCAGCGCGCAGGTACGCTTCGCCCGCGTCGGCGAGGTAGAAGTTGCCCACGCTCTCTTCAACCTCGTTGGCGATGAAGTCCACCCGCGGGCACTCGGCAGCCGCGGTTGCTGGCGCGAGCAGCCACAGGAGCAGTGCCCAGCGCCACATCAACACTCTTCGGAGTCGAACCACAGAAAGCCGCCGGTTTGGCCGTGCAAGATAACTCACAACCCGCTGGCAACCCCAGCAGTTGATGCGCACGACGCCGGAGTTGCGCTATACAACGGACAGGAGGAGCCCCCATGAAGAACTTGATCACCGCCTTGTTGCTCGGGACCGCACTGACTTTTGCCGGTTGCAACACGACCGAGCCCGGCGACGATGACGACGGCGGCGGCGGCGATTCCACTGCCGCCAGCTACGACGCCGACATCACCCCTGTACTCGACAACTTCTGTGGTGATTGCCACTCGGGAGCAGGCTGCCCCGCCGGGCCATGTTTTGCGACGGACTATTCCACCATCGCTAGCGCCGCGGACGCCGCCGAGTGCAGTGGCTTGACCACCGCGGAGTGCATCAAGGTTCGCCTCGAAGATGGCTCCATGCCTCGCAGCGATGCATCGTGCCCCCTCGACGAGCCAGGCTGCATCACGAGCGCCGATGTCGATGCCATCGTGGCGTGGTTTGAAGACGGCATGCCCGAATAGGGCAGGGCGCTAACTCGAGTTAGGAAGTGGCAATGAGTCGCTTGTTCGCCATCGTTGGTCTGTCCCTGCTAGCCACCGCATGCCTCGAAGAGGACTTCGACGCAGATGGATATGGCATCAGCGAGGACTGTGATGACCAGCGCAGCACCGTCAACCCAGACGCCATCGACATCTGCAACGGCATGGACGACAACTGCGATGGGGTCGTTGACGATGCGGCGACTGCCGCGGACCCGGGCGCCGTTCAAGTTTGGCATGACAATGATGGGGACGGGTACGGTGCCGATGGCAGCGAGCGCTACACCTGTCAGGAGCTGTTTTGGATCCCAAACCACGCCACTCAAGGCGGGGACTGCAACGACGATGCGTGGCGGGTCCATCCCGGGGGCAGCGGCTGCGGTGGTGACTTTGACTGCGATGGCGTGCCAGAGCCCGCTTGTGAGGATTGGCAGCCCGGCGGAACCGTCTTGGTCACCGATGAAACCTGGTTCGCGGCAGGGGACGTCGTGATTGGCACAGAGTGGAGCAACCTGCCCGCACTCGCCTTCTCTGACGGAGCCTCGAACAGAGTCAGCGTCGCGATCACCTCCGAGGAGCAGCCGCGCGTGACGATGACCGGCACGGCCTACGCCGGTGACTACTTCTTTGTCGGTGAGGACATCGACACCCTCGGCGGGCTCTTGATCTTGACCAGTGACGCTTCGTACGCTGCGAGCGGCAGCGGCTCGGTTGTGGTCTTTGACCACGGCGCGGCCACCGGTGATTTGGTGATGTACGCCAACGACCCCGCCATCTATTGGGGCCCCAGCGGCAGCAAGCTCGGGGGCGCTGTGGCAACGGTCGACGCGTCTGCCAGCGCAGCCCCGCAGTTCGCGGTCTCGGCGGTCGGTGCGGACTCGCTGTACTTGTTCGAGCACGTGACGGTGGGCAGCGCGCCGACGCTGCACGCAACCATCACCGGTGACCAAGACCTCGGCGCGGACTTGGTCTCCGAGGACCTCGACGGTGACGGCACTGCCGATCTGGTCGCGAGCGCGCCAGGCGGCAGTGGCAAGTTGTGGTTTGTGGCCGGACCGCTTCCGGCAGCAGATGCGGCCATTGTCGACGTGGCCGAGGTCGTCGATTTCGCCGGAAGCGCGGCAATCACAGAGCTCAAGTCGACAGGCGACCTCAATGGGGACGGCCGGCGCGACATCGCCGCGATTGATTCGGTGGGCGTGGCGTACATCTTCGGCAACCTGCCCAGTGGCGGCACGAGCGACGTGCACTTCGCCATTACCCATCCCGATGCCCAGCAGATGGTTGTCCGCGAGGGCGGCGACCTCAATGACGACGGCAACGCGGACCTTGTCATTGGTCTTCCCGAAACCCACCGCGTCGGGGTGATGTTCGGACCCGTCACGGACTCTGTGGACGCGGCCGTCACCCGGATTTGGCAGGGCAACTCACCCGAGACGACGCTGCCTCCGGTGGCAGGCGTCTCGGTGTTTGCCGTGGGTGATGTCAACAACGACGGCGTCGATGATTTCGGCACGCGGCAGGGGTCGTATTCGTACCTGTTCCACGGTCACCCCTAGCCACTACCAGCCGAACTGCTGCGGGCCCGAGCCATCGGGAACGGTGACGAAGAGCGCCCCCTTGTCGGCGATGAACCACACGTTCTTCAAGCCGTCCGAACGGTCCTCGACGTGCAGGCCGCGCGGCCCGGGCGCGCCAGTCACGATGTGCTCCCAGGTGCCGGATGCGCCCAGCGTGCGCCGATGGATCTGGCTGTCAGAGAGCACGTACATGACGCCGTCATGAATCGAAAACTCCTGCAGCGCGTGGGGGTCTTTGAAGCAGTCGGCGGTCTCGGTGAGCCGGTCACAGGTGCTGGTCCAGCGGTCCGAGCCGACCAAGTTGTAGCCTTCGGTCGTCTTGTGCAGCCAGCCGTCTTCGTAGAACCAGTTGTCCTGCGTATCTTGGTCGACGGTGTAGGGGCGGTGAACATCCCACGGAACGCCGTTGAGGTAGTCCATCTGGTCCCCGGGTCGCCAGATGCCGCTGGTTGTTTCGACCATCGGCCATTCCCAGGGAGATGGACGCAACGACACCGCACTCTCGACCCACTGTTCGGATGGGTTTCCGATTGCGTTGAACGGACCGACGGGGTGCGTATCGAGCAGGTTGCCGGTAGCCAGATCGATCTTTGCGATGACCGGAACGGTGGCTCCGCCGCCGTTGATGCCGATGTCGTCGGGCTCGGCGAGCACGAAGATGTAATCTGCACCGGGACGACGGACGACATCGGTGATGTAGCCGAGGCCCGTGTCGCTCCACAGCGGTCCCCCGGTGCTGTACAGACCCCATACGCCGGCGTCGGGGTTGTCTTCGCCAAAGACGGCGCGCCCTGAGTCCGCAACGCCAACTGCATGGGTGTTGTAGCGTCGCACGGCGTGCAGCGAACCCGGGTCAAAGGTGGCTGGCGGTGCGACCGGAAACTCGGGGGTGAC
Organism: uncultured Enterobacteriaceae bacterium; assembly: GCA_964471355.1. Lineage (GTDB taxonomy): Bacteria > Myxococcota_A > UBA796 > UBA796 > CAYYHT01. The sequence goes on along the minus strand of CAYYHT010000437.1, from coordinate 542 downwards.
CGCGCCAAGCGTATCGAGGCCCGCCACGCAGAAGTGGCTGTTTCCGAAGGGGAGCTCGCGCTCGTACCAAGGGGCGAGCGCCTGTGGGCCTCCGACTCCGCCTGCCCAGAACACGCGGTTACCCGAAGTTTGTAGGCCCGTGAACGGTCCCCACGGCTCGGCGAGGTTCACCAAGTCTGGGTAATCGGCCAGCAAGTCCTGCAGCGGCGGCGTGGTCAGGCCTCCGGTGGTGAAGCTGCTCCAGTCTTCTGAGCGGTAGAGCACCACGGCTGCGGCTTCGTCATTGCCTTGGTCGAGGCGGTCGTAGATCCAGAGGGCGCCGTCTTCGGTGACGGCCATTCGGAAGAAGCCGCCAAAGGTCTCGCGGTAGTCCCAGGTCTCTTCCTGGTCTGACGAGCGATAGCGCTCGAATGTTTGGCCGTCATCGACGGACAGGTACAGGCCGGGACCGTTTGCGGTTGAGGTCGTGACGGCGACCCGACCGTCCGGTCCGACAGCCGCGCCAACGACGTTCACCGGCACGTTCGGGTCTTGCGGCATGG
>CAYYHT010000436.1:0-6782 GCA_964471355.1 uncultured Enterobacteriaceae bacterium | reverse complement strand
CCGGTTGCTTTGTCTTTCCCGGACCGTACGAGGACCGTGTGCGCGAGTTCGACAACGACCTCGACGGCTACGCCAGCATCGATCGCGGCGGCAACGACTGCGACGACTTCGACCCCGATGTGAACGAGCCGAACGTCATCGCCTATGCCGATGCCGATGGCGACGGACTGGGCGATGTCGATGCGCCAGCCGAGATCTGCCCGGGCGCCCCAGGCTATGTGCTGAACGCTTCGGACTGCGATGACACCGACGCCCAGGTGGGGGACGGCCTGTTCTGGTTCCCCGATGCCGATGGCGATGGCCATGGCGATGAGTCAGACGGTGCTGCAGGCCAACAGCAATGCGATGCCCCGGCCGCGGGCTGGCTGACCGACAACTCGGACTGCGACGATGCCGATGCGGCGGTCAATCCCGACGTGGTCTGGTACTTAGATGCCGACGGGGACGGCATTGGCGTCGATCACACCGCGTCGAATCGCCCGTCGTGTGAGCAGCCTGCGGACTACTCCGCGGTCGCCGGAGACTGCAACGACTCCGAGGCAGCCATCATGGGGCCGCAGCCTTGGTACGCCGACCGTGACGGCGACGGCTTTGGCGACCCGGCCGACGCCGAGACCGCGTGCCAGCCTCCTCCAGACTCCGTGGGCGATGGCACGGACTGCGACGACGGCAGCGATCGCATCCATCCGGGGGCCGACGAGCTGTGCGGCGGCGTGGACGACGACTGCGATGGCGACATCGACGACGCCGACGACGACGTGCTCGATGCTCGAACCTGGTACTTCGACAACGACGGCGACAGCTTTGGTGGCCAGACCAACAGCCAGGTTCGATGCGTTCCCGACGCCGACTACGTGGCCTCAGACGCCGACTGCAACGACGCCGATGCCGCGGTCAATCCCGCAGCTGACGAGGTCTGCGACACCGTCGACAATGACTGCCGTGAGGGCATCGACCAGAACGCCAGCGACATGAGGACATGGCACGTCGACAACGATGGCGACGGCTACGGAAACCGGAACGAGACCATCCTCAACTGCGAGCAGCTCGCCGGCTACGTGGCCCCCCCTGTGCCTCCCGATCCGGCTCAGCCACACGACGGCTACGACTGTGATGACACCAAGCTTCTGGTGCGTCCCGACACGCCCGAGTCCTGCGACTTGCTCGATACCGACTGCGTTCCGGGCAACGAAGAGCTCATGATTCCGGGAGACTTCACCGAGATCCAAGAGGGCATCGATGCGCTTGCCGGTGGCGGCTGGCTGTGTGTTGCTCCGGGCACCTACCACGGCACGGTGGACTTCAAGGGCTACGACATCCAGCTCGAGTCGGCGGCCGGACCCTTCGTGACGACCATCAACGCCGGGGGCGAGGGACGGGTGGTGGACTTCCCAGATGGCACCCCTCCCACGGCCGAGCTGCGCGGCTTCTCACTGACCGGTGGCCTCATCGACGGAACGACCGGCATGCTGGCCGGCGCCGCCATTCGCGTCAAGAAAGCCTCGCCGCGGCTGGCCGACCTCATCATCCACAACAACCGCGCTGAAGTGCCCAGTGGACCGTGTGGCGGCATGGTCAGCCTGACTCAGAGTGACTCCAACATCAGCGACATCGTGATTCGCGACAACGTCATGGACTGCGCCGGCGATGGCGGTCAGCTGCGCGGAGGCATGCTGCGCATCGTGCTGGGCTCGCCCTATGTGGCGGGCATTCGCATCGAACAGAACCTGTGCATCACCCGCAGCACAGGACCCGGAGGATTCCGCGTCCTCAGTTGCGGCTTCGATTTCGAACACTCGAGTGCGCGGCTGTCGAACGCACTGGTGGTCGACAATGAGCTGGTGTGCACAGGCACAGGCTGCGACGTGCTGGCGGGCTGGGGCTTTATTGCGCAGCAGGCCACCGACCCCACCTTCTACACCCCCAGCATCGAGAACGTGACCATCGCCAACAACGTCACCATCTCAGAGGGCACGGCGGCGGGTCCGGTGAACTCAGACCACGTGGGTGTCACGACGCTGACCAACGTGGACATCAGCTACAACACCACGATTGCCGCGGGCACACAGTATGTGGTCAACCAGGACCGCGCCGAGTACACCACCCTCGATGCGGTGAACATGTTCGGCAACGCCTACAACCCAGCGGGCGACACCTACAGCCCAGTGCTGGACCCAAACATCGACGGCGGGCAGTACTGGCGGGACAACTCGCCGCCTGGCTACCTCGATGCGGACCACGGCGACTACACCCTCGATCTGTCGTCGGGTCTGATTGACTGGGGCACCGCCACGCTGCTGGATGCGAACGGCACCCGCTCCGACGTGGGGGCTTTCGGTGGTGTGAACTCGGCCCGGTGGGCGATCAACGACCGACAGCATGCCCCGCCGAGCTGCCATGCCATCTTGACGTCGAATCCGAACGCCCCCAATGGTGCGTACTGGCTCAAGCCGCCGGGCGCGGCCCAGGCCACCATCTATGAGTGCTTGATGACACCCGACGGCGGCTGGACCCAGATCGAGTTCGATGTGTTCGCCACGACCACCTACGGCGACTGGATGGTCGATGGGGGGCCGGCCACGCGAACCGACCTGACGCGGTGTCGCTCCTACGGCACGCTGCTGGGTGGGCCGGACGTGGCTGGGTCGGGGACGGTGTTGAGCGCGGTGTACGACATTGGCTTTCCGCACAGCGAGGTGAAGCTGACGTTCATTGCGGGCTTCTTCGACGACTGGGAAGACGAGGACCTCGTGCTAGAGGTCGATGGCACCGAGCTGTGGCGATCCACCCACCACTCCAGCACCGCACTGGTGGACGGCTGCGGTGCGGCCACCAACGACTACGCAACCGCAGTCGGATTCGACCTCGATCATGGTGGGGCTAGCATCGAGCTCGTCTTCAGCAGCACGCTTGATTCGGCTGCCAGCCAAGAGAGCTTCGGCATCGACTCGATGGCGGTCTGGGTCAAATAGACCCGGTCAGCGCCGGATGGTGCACTTGCCGAACTGTCCCATGCAGTTGACCACGGTGGTGTTTCCCGCGGCGATGGCAGCGATTCCGCCGCCGGCATTCTCGCCGCCGCCGAAATCGACAGCGATGGTGTACGACCCCGCGGGAATGTCATCACCCTCGGAATAGCGCTTGCCCGTGGAGCTAACGAGGGTGACCGACAGGGCGTCGCCCACGACCTTCAGGCTGCCTCCGGTCGCGGCGGGCTTGACCGGAACCGCGACCGCAATCGGTGCCACGTCGACCTTGGGCTTGACCGTGGTGGGCTCGGGATCGGGCTTGTCGACCTTGGGCGGGGTGACAGCCTTCTTCTTTGCGACGGGAGCCTTCTTGGCCGGGGCTTCGGGCTCGGGTGAGGCGGGCTGTTCGGCCGCCTCGGTCGGCGTCGGTTCACTTGGGGCTGCCGCGGGTTGAGTGGGGTCTGCATCGGGGTCTGGCTTGGCGACCCGCTCGGTGGAGTCCTCGGCACTCTCGCCGGTGTCGTCGTCGCCGGTCATGATCAGCACAAACGCGCCCGCACCACCCAAGATAATGACCATCAGCAGCACGGTCACAAGCGCGATGGCCCCGTAAAAGGCCCCCCCTGGTCCCGCTGCTGGGGCCGCTGGGGCAGCGACGGTTGGCAGCGCCACGGTGTCTGGAACCGGCTCGTCGAAGGTTGGCTGGGTCGCCGCATCGGCCATGGACTCGGTGATGGCCCGCTTCTTGGCGGCGGCCTGCTGGCGCTCCCACAGCGCTGAAGCGGCCTGTCCTGAGGGGCCGGCAACCGTGACCGTCGTCGCAAATCCGGTGGAGGAGCCAAACAGCACCTCGGCCATGGCGTCGCAGCTCTGGTACCGCTGGTCGCGGTCGAGCATGAGCGCCCCGTCGATGGCCTCGATGACGATGTCTGGCACGTCGGGGTTCAGCTCTTTGACCGGCACGAAGTCCAGCGTGGCGATGCTGCTGAAGATGCTGAAGATGTTGTCGCCGCGGAAGCACTGCTGGCCGGTGACCAGCTCGTACAAGATGCAGCCGAGCGAGAAGATGTCGGCGCGGTTGTCGGCGGTGGAGGAGTCTTTGATCTGCTCGGGCGCCATGTAGGCGGGCGTGCCCATCGTGGCGCCGGCTTTGGTCTTGCGGCCCTCGGCGCTGTCGTCGAGTGCCTTGGCCAGACCGAAGTCCGCGACCTTGGGGGTGACCTCGCGCGGGTCGATGCCCAGCAGCACATTTCCAGGCTTGAGGTCTCGGTGGATGATGTCGCGCTCGTGGGCGGAACGCAGGCCCGCTAGGATGCCTCCGAACACGGCCAGGGCGTCGTCGAGCTCGAACGTGTGCTCTTCGAGCAGCTGCTCGAGGTCGGGACCCTCGACCATCTCCATGAGCAGGACCGGCGCGCCCTCGTACTCAAAGACGTCGGTGACGGCGACGGCATTGGCGTGTTTGAGCGAGGCCTGGACCTGCCCCTCTTGAATCAGGCGTTGGCGGATGTTTTCGTTGCCACCCTCGAGCACTTTGAGGGCGTGGCGGGTCTTGAGCGTGTCGTGGGCGACCGCGTACACCGTCGCCATGGCGCCGGCGCCCAGCACCGTCTCGACGGTGTACCTGCCAATCTTTTCGCCCGGACGTGCTGGCATGGCCTAGTTCAGCAACACGATAGCGACCGCACCTGCGGCCACAGCCATCGTGGTCAGCAGCATCATGGCGGCCAGGGCCAGGGCGATGGTCGGGCCCCAAGACTTCGGTGCTTCGGCAGCGGATGCGGATTGTGCGGCAGCGGCCATGTCATCGAGCAGCTGGCCGCTTCCGACGCTGGAGAGGCCGGGGCCAACAGATGCGGGGGCACTGCTGGCTCGGTGCGCCTCGTACTGTTGATGCAGCTGTTTGGCGTGATCGACGCCGGGTCCGGCGGGCACCGCTGTGGGCCATGGGTCGTTCTTCCACAGCGCTCGTCCGAGGGCGCCGCAGTCTTGGGTGCGCTTGGCTGGGTCGGCAATCAAGCCGTATTCGATGGCGGTGGTGACGTTGTACGGCAGGTCGGACACGAAGTCGCGAGGCGGTGGATAGGCGCCGGTGGCGATGCGACGGTAGGTCTCGAGCACGTCATCTTCACCGAAGCAGACGGTGCCGGTCACCATCTCGTACAAGATGCACGACAGCGAGAAAATGTCGGCCCGCTGATCGGCCTTGCTGGCGTCTTTGATCTGCTCGGGGGCCATGTACCAGGGCGTGCCAAGGGGCTCGCCGGCAGTGGTCTTGTTGGTGCCCTTGGGGTCGAGTGCCTTGGCGAGTCCGAAGTCGAGCACCTTGGGCACCAGCGTGCCATCTGGCGCCAGGTGCATCAGGATGTTTCCAGGCTTGAGATCGCGGTGGGTCACGGCTGCGTTGTGGGCGACCTGCACTCCCGACAGAATGCCTCCGAACACGGCCAGCGCCTCGTCGAGGGTGGGCTTGTAGCTGTGCAGCCACTGGTACAGATCGGGTCCGTCGACGCGCTCCATGAGCAGTGCTGGAGCACCTTGGTGGATGAACACATCGTCGACGCGCGCGATGTTGGGGTGCTCGAGCGACGCTTGCAGGCGCCCCTCGCGCATCAGCCGTTCTTGCAGGCCCTTGTCGTCGGTGTGCAGCAGCTTGACCGCATAGCGCTTGTCGAGTGCGCTGTGTCGCACGCCGTAGACCGTCGCCATGCTGCCGACGCCAAGAACGGACTCGACCACGTAGCGATCGATCGGGTCGCCAGGCTTGAGATTTGGAGGCAACGCACCCTCTGTCAGTGGGAAGGGTCGGCATCATAACCCTCACAGCCCAGCTTCGCGTTAGCTCGCTGTGCATGAGCACCTCACTGATCGTCACGTTCATCGGACCGGACCGACCGGGCCTCGTCGAGTCCCTCGCCAGCATCGTCGGCGCCCATGGCGCCAGCTGGTCCGACAGCCGCATGGCCTCACTCGCCGAGCGCTTTGCCGGCATCGTGCACCTGACGGTTCCGCAAGCCCGAGCGGCCAAGCTGACTGCCGCCCTGCAGCAAGGAGCCGCCGAGCTCGGCCTGCGGGCGATCGTCGACGCCGGCGGCGCAGCGCGAACCGACGACACCGTAGCGTTCTCGCTCGACCTGACCGGCGCCGATCACGAGGGCATCGTTCGGGACGTCAGCCGGGTGCTGTCCGAACACGGCGTCAACATCGAAGAGGCCGCCACAGAGACCGAGTCAGCGCCCATGAGCGGCGAGCTGGTCTTTCACTGTGCGATGGCTCTGTCTGCACCAGTCGGCCTGGACCTGGGCGCCCTTGAAGAGGCGCTCGAAGCCCTGGCCGACGACATCATGGTCGATATCGAGCTGTCTACCAGCTGAAGGTCTCGGTGACTTCCAGCACACGACCGGCGTTGCCCGCAGGCACCGTGCCGTTGAGCGCTGTGTCCGAGAAGACCTTGACCGAGCCACCGTTGGCGGTCAACACGACGCTGCCGCCGTCACCGCCCTGGTTGGCACCGGGTGCCGGGGCGCCCTCTTCGCCGCCCAAGGTGCGCACACTCGAAGCGCTGCCGAAGGTCACGTTGTCGCCGCGGAACAGAATGCCGCCGCCGGCTCCACCGCCGCCGCCACCCTGGAAGGTGCCACAGCCGCTGGCTCCGCCGCCGCCGGGCGCGCCGTCCGCATAGATGGTGCCGTTGATGGTCAGGTCGACCGCGTGCAGCCTGACGCTGCCGCCGCCTGAGGCGCCGCCGCCACTGCCGTGGCACTGGCTGTTGGTTCCGCCGGCTGCGCCGCCGCCACCCAAGAAGGTGGTGTG
>CAYYHT010000435.1:0-6789 GCA_964471355.1 uncultured Enterobacteriaceae bacterium | reverse complement strand
CTCTTTCTTGCGCCCAGTGATCTTGACGAAGCCGTCGCCATCGATGCTACCGAGGTCGCCGGTGTGGAACCAGCCGTCGCCGTCAAAGGCCTCGCCGGTGGAGTCGGCACGGTTGAGGTAGCCCTGTGTGACGTTCGGACCCTTGGCCAGAATCTCGCCGTCCTCGGCGATCATGAGCGTCACCTCCGTCAGCTTCTGGCCCACGGTGCCGACCCGGATCTTGCCGGGGGTATTGCAGGTCAGTGCCGGGCAGGTCTCGGTCAGGCCGTAGCCCTCGAGCAGGTCGATCTGCAGGGCGAGGAAGAAGGCCTGAACCTCGGCGTCGAGGGGGGCCGAGCCGGACAGCAACGCGCTGGCACGGTCGAAGCCGAGGGCAGCGCGGAGCTTGCCCAAGACCAGCTTGTCGGCCAGTTTGAGCTTGAGGCCCAGGAAGAACGGAACGTCCTCGCCAACCACTCGGTACGGGATGGTCTGTTTGCCGACGCCGATCGCCCAGTGGAAGATCTTCTGGCGCATGGGGGGGGCCCCGGCGACCTTGCCTTCGATCTTGGACTTCATCTTCTCGTAGACGCGGGGAGCGCCTGGGAAGAAGCCTGGTCGGGTCGCACCGAGGTCGGCGACCAAGGTCGGAACCGAGCTGATGACCAGCGGGGCGTTGTTGTAGGGAGCGGCGAACTGGATGAGCCGACCGAAGCTGTGTGCCAGCGGCAGGAACAGGAACAGGCCGCCGGCCTGCATGCTGTCGTTGATGACGCCGCCTTCGGCGACCATCTTCATCATGGACAGGTGGTTGGTGTGGGTCTGGATGACAGCCTTGGGCGGGCCCGTGGTTCCCGAGGTGTAGGTGTAGGTCGCGATCTGCTCGGGCTTGGCGGCCTCGCGGCGGCGCTTCATCTCGTCCTTCATCGAGGCGAGCTTTTCAGCACCGCGTGCCTCGAGGTCGGCCAGGCTTTCCCAGTCGTCGGCCGCGTCGATTCCGGTGGGGTCAATGACCACGATGTGCTTGAGGTGCAGCTGCTCTTCTTTGTACTCGACGTCGAAGAAGGTGAAGCCCTTGAGGATGCCGCGCACCTTTTCGAGCTGGGCCTTGTCGTCGAGGATGACGAGCTTGACGTCGGTGTCGACGAGTGCGTAGCCAACCTCGGCGGGCAGCAGCGATGCGTAGATCGGAACGGTCTGAAGGCCGACCGAAAGACCGGCGTGGTCGCACGTGATCCAGTCCTCGCTGGTCTGGCCCAAGATGCCAATGATGTCGTTGTCCGCGAGCTCGGTTGCCGACAAGATGCCCGCGGCGATGGTGTCTGCGCGGTCGGCGACCTGCTTCCAGGTGCGGTCGATCCAACCGGTGCCGTTCTTGCGGCGAATGGCCACGTCACTGGGGTGAGACGCTGCGCGGTTGTGCAGGAGGTCTGAGAGAGTTTCGATTTGCATGTGCTTGCTTCTCCGTGCGGCTGGCTGGTCCCAGTCGCTGCTATTCGGTGGGGTAGCCCTTGGCGTTCCATTCGCCCATGCCACCGGGAACGACGCAGTACACGTCGTATCCATTGGCTTCGAGCACTTGGGCGGCGAACTGTGCGCGCCCGCCCATCTGGCAGTGCACGTAAACGCGGTCGCCCTTTGGCACCTCGTCAATGCGTGCAGCCAGGGCGGTGTGAGGAATATTGGTGGAGCCTGAGACGTGCCCGGAAGCGTATTCGCGGTCGCTGCGCACATCGAGGATGAAGCCTGGGTCGGGGCTTTCGCTTGCGGCCTTCAGCTCATCGGTCGTGATTCGGTTCATCATTTCTCCCTCGCCGCGGGAGATATCGCGCCGGGCCTATTTGCGCAGCGACTCGAAGCGCACTTGACGTCGCAATGCCGGACGGATCCGAGGATCGTCCATCAGAGCGGCGTCATCGGGCCCCATGAACAGCATTCCGTCCGCGAAATTCAGGCCCAATACTGTGACGATGCCCGGCTCGAGTGTCGTCTCGCGCTCGTCAAAGACGCCCGCCTCGCGCTGCCCGCTGACCTGTCCGCCATAGCGGCCTGTGCTGCTGCTCTGGTAGTCCGAGCTGGTCTCGTTGGTGACAGCGGCGGTGCGAAAGAGGTACGTGCCCGGGTCGGCGGGAAGGCACGCCCAGTGGTTGTTTGAGAGCTTGGCGATCAGAACCCCATCTGCGTAGATCGGCCAGAATGTGGTCGAGCTGCTTGAGTTGTACGCGCGGACAAAGCACACCGCCGATTCGCCGGTGGGGATCGCGGTGATCGGGGCCTCGCGGTGTGGGGCACAGCCAGTGGAGATCAGGGTCAACAGCAGGAGTACGGCGGTTCGCATGGTGCAGCATACTCCCCCTGTCATTCCCGTGTAATCGGCAGGGGCGTGCGGGCTGCGAACATTGAGGTCAGAGGTAGCTATGACTCAATTGATTCTTCTCGTTTTCGCCGCCGCCGCCGCCGGTGCTGGCTCCGCCTATGTCCTCATGCATTCGAGCGAAGTGCCGCGAGCCAGAATGGAGCCCAAGAGGACCCAGCGGCGTCGGAAACTTCGGCGGGTGAACTCCATTGGGCACGAGACCACGATGATGACTCAGGCACACTGGGACATGTTGGATGCCGCCACCCTGCCAGTCGAGGCTCCGGAGCAGTACTTGGACTTCGACGAGATGGCTACCGAACAGCAGTGGGATGAGGTCGACGAGGACGAGCAGACCTCGCGCATGGGCGCTGACGAGGTCGAGCAGATCCGGGCCTTGCTCGAAGAGATGGAAGGCCTGAGCCACAGCTGAAAGCCGGGATCAGCGTCTGCGTCGAACTCCCAGCAAGCCCATCATCAGCAGCATCCACGATCCGCCGGCTGGAGCTGTGTTGCAGCCAAGCCCGTAGTTGACGTCGGCTGGCGCTTGGCTCTCATCGACGCTCGTGGTGTTGTCGTTCCAGTCGGGTGTGCCGTCGCCGTCTGCGTCGCCCTCGCCCTCGGCGGCGTCGTATACGCCATCGCCGTCGCTGTCTTCGTCGAGGTAGTTGGGCACCCCGTCGCCGTCGGTGTCTTCTTGGCCTTCGTCGACAGTGTTGATGCCGTCGCCATCGTCGTCTGCGTCGAGGATGTCGGGGGTCCCGTCTGAGTCGGTGTCGGTCAGATCGTCGACCGAACCCAGCTCGGCGTCGTCTGGAATGCCGTCCCCATCGCTGTCGTTGGTGTTCGGGTCCGAGCCAATGATGTCCTCTTCATAGTCCAAGATGCCGTCGCCATCGGTGTCTGTGGTCGGCAGGTTTGGCTCATTGAAGTCGAGGTACGCGGGGATACCGTTGCCATTCGGGTCGTCGTTGGCGGGATTGCCGTCTCCGTTGGTGTCCTCGTCGATGGACAGCTCGCCGTCGCCGTCGTCGTCGTCGTCGAGGTTGTCGTCGATGCCGTCGCCGTCGGTGTCGCGGCCGGCCTCGCTGGAGGTGGGCACGCCGTCGCCATCGTCATCGGTGTCGGCGATGTCCGAGGTGCCGTCGCCGTCTGTGTCCAGGCCGTACTCGTCGCCGTCGATCACCGTGTCGCCATCGGTGTCATCGTCGCAGGGGTCCGAGAATCCCCACTCCTGGGTCCAGGTCAGCCCGTCATTGTCCTCGTCGTCATCTGCGGCACCGACCCCGTCGCAGTCACTGTCCTCGCCATCGCCGCAGACGTCTGCGGAACCTGGGAATGCGAACGGATTGCTGTCGTCGCAGTCGTCGCCGACCGTGGTGTAGCCGGGCACCGCCGTGCAGCCTTGAATGACCGTGCTGGGGTCGCCGTAGCCGTCCCCATCTGAATCGAGGTACCAGTTGGTGTCGGGAATGATCGAGCCGTCGGTGTCGTCGCAGTCCCAGCCGTTGGTGACGTAGCCCGAGATCGGGTCGCACTGCCCGATGGCCTCGTCCGGGTTGCCATAGGTGTCGTTGTCGAGGTCGAGGTACCACACCGTGTCTGGGTTGATGTCGGATGCCGTGTCGTTGCAGTCGGTGTCGTCGAGCACGTAGCCGCTAGGCTGCGCACAGACCGGAGTGGGCCACTGTGCTGATCCGTTGCCAAAGCCGTCCCCGTCGTTGTCCTCGTGCCAGCGGGTCAGCGGATGGACGTTGCGGTCGTCATCGTCGCAGTCGGTGTTGTCCTCGACATAGGCCGAGGGTGGGTCGCAAGACTGAATGCCAGCCGCGTCCTCTCCGTAGCCATCGCCGTCGAAGTCCGGGTACCACCAGGCATCGGGCACGATGGCGCTGTCGGCGTCGTCGCAGTCCCAGTTGTTGCGCACGTAGCCGGCGCTGCTGGCGCACTGCTGCAGGGACAGAAGTGGGTCGCCATAGGTGTCGTTGTCGGCGTCTCGGTACCACAGGGTGTCGGGGTTGAGCGATGCGTCGCCGTCGTCGCAGTCGAGGCCAATCAGACCGTGTCCAGCAGGCTGAACGCACTGCACTATGGTCGAGGTCTCGTCTCCGTAGCCATCGGTGTCGGTGTCGGCGTACCACTCGGTGTCGGGGTGGATGGCGCCGTTGGCATCGTCGCAGTCGCCGAGGGTGTTGATGTAGCCGATGGGCTGCGGGCACTGGGTCTTGGTGTCGAGGGTGTCGCCGAACCCGTCGGCATCGCCGTCGCGGTACCACTTGGCGTCGGGGAACTCGAGGGGGTCGCTGTCGTCGCAGTCGGTGGCGTCTGCCAGGAAGCCAGCGGGTTGGATGCATGCTGTCGCGCTGTCCCCGGGATTGCCAAACCCGTCGCCGTCGCCGTCGCGGTACCAGTCATCGGGCCCGCCCCAGGTGTTGTCGGCGTCGTCGCAGTCGCCCGATGCGAGTACGTAGTTCGGCGAGGGGCTGCAGCTCTCTTCGGAGATGTCCGTGTCGCCCCAGCCATCTCCGTCGCTGTCCAGATAAAAGGTGCCGAGCTGGCTGGTGTCGACGAGGGGGTCGTCTTCGTCGATCAGCGTGTCGCAGTTGTCGTCGATCGTGTTGCAGATCTCTTGGGCGGTGGGCGAGATGCTCGGGTTGGAGTCGTCGCAGTCGCTCTGATCGTCTTGCACGTAGCCGGCAAGGGTCAGACAGTCCTCGACCAGGGTTCCCGGCTGTCCAAACCCGTCGGAGTCGTCGTCCTTGTACCAGTTGAGGTTGGTGATGTCGGCGATGTCGTCGCCGTCCACCAGGCCGTCGCAGTCCTCGTCGTTCAGGCCGTCGCAGATCTCGATGCCGGCGGGATGGATGGTGAAGTCCGCGTCGTCGCAGTCGGTGCCGTCGGGCACGTAGCCATAGATCTCGGCGCACTGAGTGATGGGAATGGCTGATTCCTCGCCATACCCGTCGCCATCTGCGTCGGGGAATTGGGTCGCGAATGGGCTGACGCAACGGATCAGGAACGCGTCGGATTGGGACAGGAACTGGGCATGGATCCAGTCATCGCTGCGCACCCGGTCGGTGACGTGGATTTCGTCGACCGCGCCAAGGTCGCCGTCGCCGTCAGGTCCGTACTCTTCGCCCCAATTGTCTCCGGGGCCGTAGCCGATCCTGCCAGAAATCGAGAACAGACTATTTTCAAGCTGACCATCGACGTAGACGCGGATTTCGCCGAAGTCCGCCCGGGTGATCGATACGAAGTGCCACAGTCCATCGTCGATGGATGTGGCGCTGAGAACCGTGTCGTAGTCGTTGCCAAAGCCCACGCGCCCATCAGGCGTGACGCACCCCACATACATGTCTCGACTCGAGGGACCCGTGTTGTTGCCCGCCAGCTTGGGGCTGTTTCTGCACTGCGAGTTCTGGCCCATCGGGTCTTTGGTCCAGTAGGTCCACGTCGAGTCGTATTCGATCCAGTTGATGTAGCTGCGGTTGCCTTCGAGGGAGGCCTGGGTGCCGCCTGCATCGAAAAAGCGAACCCCGTCGCCCATTTTTCCGGGGTAGGGGAAGTCTGGAAACGGCGCCGACCCGGGCCCGAAGTCGTTGTTCCTCGGGCTGCTGTCGCGCAGATCGGGGTGGAAGTGCTGGACGGTGACGTACTCGTTCCAGACGGTCTGCGCGTCCTCGTTGCTGCTGGCGGTCGAGTTGTCGAAGTACATGTACATGTACTCGGTGGAGTCGCGTTGCTTGATGAGCGGCACAGTCACCCAGATGATGGACTCTCCGCCGTCCTGCCATTCATCGACCTCGTAGGCCAGGGGAGTGCCGTCTTGGTAGACGAAGCGCAGGTCCTTTCCAGCGCTGCCGATCGCCGAGTAGTCAAACCAAGTCGAGTCGAGCTTGACCATGACCGGAAAGTCGACGAGGTCGTCCCCGCCGACGGTGTTGTCGAAGCCGATCTGGATGCGCTGGCCATAGTTGCTGTCCCACCACGGATCCGCGGCGTTCGCGGCAAGCGGAAGCATCGATGCAAGCAGCAGGATCAAGGGTCGCATTCGACCATTCTACAGGGGAAGTGGGGCAGCCGTGGTGCGGCAAAAACATGCAGTAAACATGCTGTGCGGACCTTGCCAAGATGAGGCTCCGCAGCTGCAGGCGCTGTATCAACAGCACCAAGCCGAAGGCTTCATCGTCATCACGTTGCTGGGCGAGAACGTCTATGGCCAGCCTCCGTCCCAGTCCGACCTGCAGATGTGGGCAAGCAGCTTTGGCCTGCAGCATCCAGTGCTGGCCGACCCCGGCTGGGCAGCTGGGGATCGCTTCGAGCGCGACGGCTACATCCCCACCATCTCGCTGCTGCAACCGGGGGCCAAGGTGCTGTTGACCGACAGCGGCTACGCCACGAGCCAGGTGCCGATGGCCCTTCCCTAGCGAGGGCTGCGTTGTGTAGTCTGCCCA
>CAYYHT010000434.1:0-6815 GCA_964471355.1 uncultured Enterobacteriaceae bacterium | reverse complement strand
CCTCAGCGGCGACCGCGACCAGGCGAGCTTCAACGAGTACCTCGGCGAGATGCCAGTCGAGTTCCGCGGCGGGCGAGCCGACGTGTTCTCGTTCCGCCAAGAGGCCACAACGCCGGGCTTGTACCGCTACCGAGCGACCATCGAGGTCGACGACGATGGCATCGACTCCATCGACCAGAACAACGAGGTGGTCAGCACCGTTCAGGTGACCGGTCGCCCGCGAATCCTCTACGCCGAGGGCTATCCAGACCAAGCCCGCTACCTGGCCAAGGTCATGGCCGAGCAGGGTTTTGTGGTCGACGTGGTGCGGCCCGAAGAGATGCCGTCTGGACCGGCCGGACTGCGCCGCTACAGCTTGGTCGTGATGTCCGATGTGCCTGCCTATGTGTTGAGCAGCCGGCAACAAGAGGCGCTGCGCAGCTACGTTCGCGACCTTGGGCGTGGGCTGATCATGGTCGGTGGCGACCGGTCATTTGGATTGGGCGGCTACTACCGCACGCCGGTCGAAGAAGCGCTGCCGGTCAACATGGACATCAAGGACAAGACGCGCTTCCCCAAGCTGGGCATGGTTCTAGCCATCGACAAGAGCTGCTCGATGGGCGGTGGCGGCGCGGGCAGCAAGCTGGGCATGGCCAAAGAGGCCGCGGTCCAGACCACCGAGCTGCTGTCCGAGCGCGACATGCTGGGCATCATCGGCTTTGACAGTGCCGCAGCCTGGATTTCACCGCTGGTCGAGCTGAACAACAAGAGTGAAGTGATTCGCAAGATTGGCAGCGTGCGCACCGGTGGCGGCACGGACATCTACCCGGCTGTGAATCGCGCCATCAAGGGGCTCGAGGCCACCGACGCCAGCCTCAAGCACATCATCGTCATCTCGGACGGCATCACCGCCGGCGCCAACTACGAGCAGCTGCTCAAGGGAGCCGTCGAAAAAGAGATCACGGTGACCACCATCGCCATCGGAAACGACGCCGACCGCAACACCATGGAGAAATTCGCGGACTGGGGTGGGGGCAACTACTACCTGGTCACCGACGCCCACAGCATCCCGGCCATCTTCACCCGCGAGACGCTGCTGGCGTCCAAGTCCTTCCTGGTCGAAGAGACCTTCACGCCGAGGATTGCGTCGCACTCGGACCTGCTCAAGGGCATCAACCAGTCGGACATGCCCGTGCTGCACGGCTACGTCGGCACCGAGGCCAAAAAGCGGGCGAGTGTGCCCATCGTGGCACCGGCGCTGCCCGGTGAACAGGAGCTGCCGGTCTTGGCTCACTGGCGCTACGGCCTGGGTCGCTCGGTGGCGTTTACGAGCGACGCAAAGGCGCGCTGGTCGCGGAACTGGGTGGGTACCGAGGAGTACACACAGTTCTGGAGCCAGGTGCTGCGCTGGACCGCTGGCTCGACAGACGACCAAAACATCGAGGTGTCCTCCGAGATTCGAGAGGGAGAACTGCTGATCACCGTCGATGCGTTCGACGACAACGGGTCCTTCCGCAACTTCCTGAGCGGCGAGGCCCGGGTCGTGGCGCCCGACCTGACCGTGCAGCCACTGGACCTGCGGCAGGTATCTCCGGGCCGATACCAGGCAGCCGTTCCCGTCGATCAGGACGGGTCGTGGCTGGTGGGCGTGAGCCTGAAGCAGGGCGATGACGTCATCGGGCAGGCCGTGGCCGAGGCCGTGCAGCCCTACTCGCCCGAATACCGCAGCCATGGTGCCGGCGGTTCGATCTTGAAGGAGCTGGGACGCCTGGGAGCCGGTGGTGTGATTCTCACCCCCGAGCAGGCCTTCTCGCGGCCAGAAAAGGCACGTCAGGTGCCTCATGCGCTGTGGCCGTGGCTGCTGGCCCTGGCCGGATTGCTGCTGCTGCTCGACATCGCCGCCCGTCGCCTGGACCCGCCGTGGGTGGGCGAAGTTCGCGGAACCGTGGTGCGGGCTGCTGCGTCAGCGCCTCCCGCGCCCCGCCAGAAGCCCAAGGTCGTGCGCGATGCACCAGCCAAGGACTTGGTGCTGGACGAAGCCGCTGAGATCAACGTCGAGCCCGAGCCCAGCGAGGTGGTGGTCAAGGCCAAGGCAGACGACGGAAGCTACGTTGGCGGGCTGCTAGCCGCTCGCAAGAAAGCCAAGCGCCGCCGGGGCGAGGACGACGAGGCCTAGCTTGCAACCGACCGAGGACATGCCGGAGCGCTCGGCAGTTCCTTGAGCATGTGCCGGTCAGCGACGTCGAGCCCCTGATCGCCTCGCTGATCGGACCCAATGGCAAGCACCTGATGTACCTGCCCACAAACACCATCTTGCTGACCGACAGCGGCGTGAACCTGCGCAAGCTCGTGGCGATGCTGCACGACCTCGACCGCGAAGCGCCACGGACCGAGATGAGCATGCACTCCCTGCGCTTTGCCAAAGCGGGCGAGGTCGCTGGGTTGATCGAGCAGCTCTATGGGGTCATTCCGGTGCCACCCGCATCGAGTGCTCCGCGACGTGGCAAGAAGGGGCGCAAGCCACAGCGCACGGCGAATCCGACCTCCACGACCAAGGCGGGCACGGCTCCGAAGCACATCTCGAAGGTGCTGGCCGATGAGCGCACCAACAGCATTGTGCTGATGGCCAACGACGAGGGACGGGCCATCGTGGAACGGTTCATCGAGCAGATCGACGTCGACGTGGACCGGGCGGCCCAGATTCACGCGGTCCACCTCGAGCATGCGGACGCGGCCAACGTGGTGGCGGTGTTGACCGGCCTCCAACAAGGTGGGACACCGTCTGCAGGGGCCAAGAAGCCCACGGCCGGTCGTTCGGGTGCCCCGGCAAAGGCGCCATCCACCGGGGTTGTGGCCGCACTCGACTCGGGCATGCGCATGAGCCACGACGATGACACCAACACGATCATCGTGGTGGCTCCCCCCGATGAGTTCGCCATCGTGGCCGATCTGATTGCCGAGATCGACGTGCTGCGCCGGCAGGTCTTTGTCGACGTGGTCATCTTGGAGCTGTCTGGAGATGACGAGCTCGACATGGGTCTGGGGGCCCACGCTCCCTCTCCACTGGGCGATGGCGTCGTCGGCGTGGGACTCGACGCGAACTCGGTGATGGGCCTGTCGCAGAACATGCTGGCGGGACTGGCTCTGGGCGCATTTGGTCCCACGATCGAGGTGCCCGTCGGCGGCCAGATGCTAGCGGTGCCTGCGTTTGGCGTGGTGTTGCACGCGCTCAAGACGGACTCGTCGGTCCATGTGGTCAGCAATCCGCACCTGTTGTCGCTCGACAATGAAGAGGCCGAGATTGTGGTCGGCAAGAAGATCCCATTCCCGACGTCCTCGGGGGTGAATCCGCTGACCGGCCATAGAGCTGGCGCCGGCACCCGATGATGCCCTGTGACTATTCGCCGGCCAGCAGCTTCATCCAGCGACGCTGCCGCTGCACCCGAAGCGAGACCGTCTGGCCATCGATGTTGAACACCATTCTGATGCGGCTGCGCGGGTGAATTTCGAGATCCGAACGGCTCCAGACTGTCATCGAGCCCGCTTCGGGGATGAACAGCAGGCGCTGGTCGGTGAGGTGCAGCTGGCCCTTGGTGTTCGCTCCCGAAGGCTCCAGTTTTGCGGGCCCCCACGCCAAGCGTGTTTCGCCGGCGAGCAGGTCGTCGTCGTCCAGCACCGAGGCTGGACGCGGGCCAGAGGCAAGCAGGTCAGATGTGTAGATGCCTGTCAGCACACAGATCATCAGGGCCAGCACCCAGGGACAGGCGGCGGTGAGCAGGTCGGCGCCCGTGCCCAACACAGGCAGCACCACACAGGACACGCTGGTCGCGGCGGGGATGGTGAAGCAGCCACAGCCCATCGACGCGATGAAGAAGTTCTCGATCTTCGACGTGCGCAGCTCCTCGATCAATCGGCCTCGGGTGCAGGCACGGCATTGGGCACCGGCACGGCGGCTGGCTCTAGATCGGCTTCTGGCTCTGGCTCTGGCTCGGCCTCCGATTCGGCCTCCGACTCCGGAGTCGGCGGCGCCTCGGGCTGCACAACTTCGTCGAATGGCCACCAGACCGGACACAGGCCCGCGTGAGCCCACAGGCGCTCGCCCGTGTACAGGTCATAGAGCCCGGCGTTTTTTCCCGCACAGGCCAGCAGCGTCTTCTCGTCCTTTGAGACCCTATAGGCCAGGCTGTCGTTTGCTTCCTGCAGGCCGTCGAGTGGCTTGAATTTGCCCTCGACCTCCATGAAGACCGGCGACATGTACTGCTCGCCCTCCAGGAATTCGACGACGACCGCCAAGCGGGTCTGGCCGATGCCGACGGCTCCGAAGTTTCCGTGCTGCAGGTCGATGGCCTCCATTTCCGGGGTGAACTCGCCATCGGACAGAGACTTGCTGGCGAAGACCCCGTGCCCACCGCTCTCGGCTGGATTGATGATGCGGCTGGTGATGCTCTGGGTGCAGAAGGGAGGCGACATGCCCTCGGCAGTGATGCTGACCGCCGCCTTGCCTTCGACCCACTTGTCGTCTTGCAACACATAGGACAGGCACAGCTGTGGAAAGCCGAACTCGAGCTCGGCGTAGTTCACCGGCAGCTTGTCGTCGCCGTGCTCGAACCAGGCGGTGGCGTTCTCGTCGTCCCGCACGACGGCGGTGGCGCTGCCGACGCCGACGACCAGGGCGCCATCGTTGTTGTAGCCAAGCACCTCGGGCTCGGCGCCGCCGGGCAGCTCGGGCAGCATGCGGGCGGTGTAGTTGGACAGGTTCAGCTCAACCAAGGTCTCGTCGAGGGTCATGGCGACGATGGGTCCGTCGGTGGCCGGGGATAGCAGCACGGAAAACGGGCACGCGCCTGGAATGGTGACCAGCAACTGCACCGTCTTGCTGGCCAGGTCGTAGCGCTCGAAGCGGCAGGTCTCGCCCTCGGCGGTGAAGCTCGCGAGTGAGCCTGGGCCCTGCTTGGGAATGAGTGCCTCGAGGGCTGCGGCGTTGGCCGCGGTGTCTTCGGTGTTGGCGTCCGGGTCCTCGGCGTCGGTGTCGTCGCTCGGCGCGGCGATCTCTTCGCCTACTTGAGGCAGGCGCTCGCGCTCGGGGGTGCTGCAGGCAATTGCAAGCACCACGGTGACTAGGCCGGTCCACAAGCTGGGGCGCATCGATTCTCCGCAGGCGGGCTAGTTTGCCACCCGGGTTACCATGCTGCAAATGGCCCCATTGACGTCCCTTGACGCTTTGCACGCAACCTGCACGGCGTGTCCGCTGTCTAGTTGTTTTGTGAACGGTCCCTCCCGAGTCGGCCGGCGAGACAACACTCGCCGCTCCTTGCGTCTACGTCTGCGTGATCGGACTGTGGCCTCATCGTGTTCTGGAGGTCTTTGTTGATCGCCGCGGTCAAGAATCGACTCGACGGCATGATCTCGGGCGCGGTGCTCATGCGCGAGGCCAACCGCACGTCCCGTCGCTGGCAGACCTATGCGACGCGCACGATGTTCTCGGCCATCCTGATGGGCTTCACCGTCGTCGCCATCTACATGTTCACCCACGTCACGGTCATCGACCGCAGTCAGCTGTCCTGGCTTGGTCGGGGGCTGTTCATCGGTTTTGCGGTTGTGCAGACCCTGTTGGCCTTTGTGTTTGCCCCGCTCATGGTCAGCCGCGCCATCATCGAAGAGCGCGTCGACGGCACCGTCGAGCTGCTGGTGCTGACCAAGCTCACCCCCGATGCTGTGCTCTCGGCCAAGGTGATGTCCCGCGTCTTGCTGCTGCTGACGGTCATCTTGGGTGCGCTGCCGGTGCTGTCCCTGGTCACCACACTGGGCGGCGTCAGTCCGATCGAGGTCGTGGCAGTCACTAGCCACACCCTCACCGCCGCCATCGTGCTGGGCCTGATGGGCGGCTTCTTTGCCATCTTCACGCGCAGCCCGCTGATCGCCGTGGCCGCCTGCCTCATCTACACGATTCCCACCTTCCTGTTCCTGCCGGGCCTGTACGTCATGCTGACGGGCTTGATGCCCGATGGCGTGCCCGAGGGAGCCGCACACGTCTCGCCGCTGTTCGGCACCGCCTCGCAGGACTGGTGGTCACTGCTGCCCTTCTTTGCCTACCTGCCGGTCATGGCGCTGCTGACTCGCGTCGGGTCCCGGGCGTTTCAGCTTCGCGTCAGCGGCGCTCGCCTGCGTCGCTTCTTTCAGGGCGAGGTCTGGGGCACGACTTGGTTCTGGGGCACGTTGATCGGGCTGGTGGTCTATGCCTGTACCCTGCTGCCCGCTGGAATCATGGGCTCTTGGTACTACGCCATGGCGCCCGCGATTGCAGGCAGCACCTGGTACCACATGATCGGTCAGACGGCTGCTGTGGCGATTGTATGGCTGTGGACGACCGGCGTGCTCTATGCGGGCACCTGGATGTACCTGCGGGTCGCCATGGACATGGTGATGGTGGTCGACGCGACGCTCTCCCCCAGCGGAGGCCGCCGCAACCTCAAGCGGTCCGCACCCAAGATCCGCGGCAATCCCATCGTCTGGCGCGAGGTCAATCCCCGCGCTTGGCGCATGGCCATCCCCGGTCTGGTTGGCTGGCTGCTGGTGCTGGTGGTGGTCTTCCAGATGGGTGTGTGGATCATCCCCGGAGGCCTGCTCGCGATTGGTGGAGCCAATGCCGTAGCGGCATTGATGCTGACGGTGTGGATGGCGACGGGCTCGGTCGAGCGCGAGCGCCACGCAGGAACCCTCGAGCTGCTGCTTCAGACCACACTTCCGTCCTGGCGAATCGTCTGGGGCAAGGCGGTCGGGGTCTGGGCCCCAGCTTTGCAATGCTGGCCCTGTCCTTTCCAATGATTGCGCTCGGC
>CAYYHT010000433.1:0-6824 GCA_964471355.1 uncultured Enterobacteriaceae bacterium | reverse complement strand
CATCAAGCCATCCCGCCCTTGGCCGTGGGGGGCAGGGAGCTTGCGACCGGACGGGTCCCCGCGGCCAACTTGTGGGGCGGGTGGCGCAATATTGGCATCAAGCCATCCCGCCCTTGGCCGTGGGGGGCAGGGAGCTTGCGAGGTGGCGTAGTCTTGCCATCAAAGTCCTGTGTCCTCTGGTTCTTCTTCGGGGTTCTCGTCGACGGTGTCGATGATGAGCACGTCGGTGGAGCCGGACACGGTGTTGCCCTCGAGGTCGTCGAAGGTGGCGCTGATGCTCAATGACTGGCCGATGGCGTCTTCGGGCACAAAGTCATCGCGGAAGATGAGATTGGTGCCGTGGGACTCGAGCTTGCGGTCGACGCAGCTCATCTGCAGCCATGGTGAGGTCGATGCGCGTTCTTGGCCATTGAGAGCCCCAGTCACGGTGCCGGCAATCAGCTCGTCGCCTAGCATCTGGGTCATCTGGAAGCCGAGCACGACGTGGTAGCCGCCCTGCTGTCCGTGGATGAGCTCAAGCTCGGCGGGCATGGCCTGGTAGGCCAGATCGCCGGTTCCAATCACCATCTGCGGATCGCCGCCCGGCGTGCACGGATTGGAGGGACATGCGGTCAGGCCCAGAACTGCGATGACAGCGAAAACACGCATGCCAATGCATATCACTTACCGCCGCGAACCGTGTATGTTGCGCCTTCAATTGAGGTGTTCCATGCGCTCTTCCGCACTCCTGGCCGTCATTGCTCTCACCGGTTGCCGCGAGTCCATCGACTATGGACCCGACATCAGCGCGCTTCAAGAGACGGTCCAGACCCAACAAGAGACCATCGACGCGCTGAACACCGATCTCGATGCGATGGATGAGCAGGCCACGGCCGACGCCGCGCGCATCACTGCCCTCGAAGAAGAGATCGTTGCGATCAACGGCTTGGACTTGACCGATCTGCTGGGCGAAGTCGAGGACAACACCGCGGGCATCACCGCCCTGCAGGATGCCGGACACGCCACGGAACAGTGGGTGACCGACCAGGGCTACGCCACCGATTCCGACTTGACGGCGATGGGCACCACGGTCACTGCGAATACTTCGCAAATCGGCCAAAATTCTACGTTTATTGCAGCCAATGACAGTGCGATCACCGCCAACGCGGCGGCTGTGAACACCAACATCCTCTCCATCGCTTCAAACACGACGGACATCGGCGCCAACGCCGCGGCCATCACGGTTGCCGAGGGCAACATTGGCCTGAATGCCTCGAACATCAGCACCAACACCGTCGACATCGCGACCAACGAAGCGGACATTGCGTCCAATGGCGGCGACATCGCGACCAATACCGGCGACATCGCGTCGAATGGCGCCGATATCGCGGCCAACCTCGCCAGCATCGGCACAAACGCCGCTGACATCGGCACCAACGCCACCGACATCGGCACCAATGCCACCGACATCGGCACGAACACCGGCGACATCGCGGCCAATGCCGCCGACATCGCAGCCACCATGGATGCCAGCCTGATGGGCATGTACCCGGCGATCTTCGAGTACTCGAGCACGGCGTTCGAGGGGTCGTATGAGCAGGGGCGTGCCGGACACCTCACCGTGACCTCGGGTGGTGCCTTCCGCTTCTCGGGCCAGTTCACGTCGGCGATGTCGACCAATCGCCGCTGGTTCATGACGTTCTATGTGACCAATCCCACGAGTGCTCCGATCGACATCGACATGGAGTTCTGCCCGGGCGATTCGACCCAGGTGTACGTCGACGGCATTCAGACGGCGACCAATCCAGTCGACAGCAACGGTTCGACCTGTCCGAACCTGGTCGACTTCATGACGCTCACGCCGGGCGACCACGAGATTCGCATTCGCTACATCGATGGCAACAACTTCTTGGAGAGCCTGGGAGTGCGCAACAGCTGGATCATCGACAACGGGCTCGAGATCGACTGGGCCGGGCTGAACACGGCGTTGGCGTCCGGTCTCTGATCGCGCTGCGGACCCTTCAGAAATTTTTCTGAAGGATCCACCACGGCCCGACTACAGAACTCTCGGAAAAACCCGATTCTGCCAAATGGGTTATCCGGCGAGCGGTCACGCCGTCTTTAGCGAGGTTCCATGCTCAAGAAACTCCAGCATTTCTTTGCCACTGTCCTCGTGGTGCTGGATTTGGGCGTCGCCTCAGTTGCGTGGGTAGCGGCCTATTATCTGCGATTCAAGAGCCCTCTCGCAGGCTACTTGGTGTCCCACGGCTACTTCTACGACCCGACTGGCGGCCGCGACCACATGATGGTGCTGCCACTCATTCTGATTGCGACCTACTTCAGTTTCTCAGCGCTCGGCCTGTACCAAGCCCGACGCACCAACTCAGCGGTGGCCGAGTCCTTCGACGTCATCAAAGCGTCCCTGGCCAGCTTCTTTGTCGCCGTCACGCTCATGGTGTTCGTCTCCCATGGCGACTACTCACGCATGGTGCTGGCTCCGTACTTTTTGCTGTTCACCAGCGGCGCCATCTTGGCCCGCGCGGCCGGTCGGCAGCTGCTTCGTCGCTTCCGCGCCAAGGGTGCGAACAGCAGTCGCGCCGTCATCGTCGGTGCCGGCGAGCTGGCCCAGGACGTGGCCGCCCGCATCGAAGCCAACCCCTGGATGGGCATCGACTTCGTCGGCTTTGTCGCCAGCGATGACACCGAAGAGGTTGACCCCAAGCGCATCGTCGGCACGACTGGCAACATCGACCACGTCATTCAGCACCTCAAGGTCGACCGTGTGTTCTGCGCCATGCCGAACAAGAGCCACGTCCGCCTCGCCGAAGTGCTCGACAAGCTGACCGAAGAGATCGTCGACGTGCACATCGTGCCGGACGTGCTGCAGTACGCCAGCCTGAACGCATCGATGGGCGACCTCGACGGCGTGCCGCTGATTCACCTGCGCGAGTCGCCTCTGTACGGCTGGAACCGCGTGTTCAAGCGCATCTTCGACGTCGTCTGCGGTGTCGGCCTGCTCGTCGTCTTCGGACCGATCATGGCCGCTGTCGCGTTCGCGGTGAAGTGGACCAGCCCCGGCCCCATCTTCTATGCCCAAGAGCGCATGACGCTCGATGGGCAGACCTTCATGATGTACAAGTTCCGCAGCATGAAGATCGACGCCGAAGACGCCAGTGGCGCGGTTTGGTGCAAAAAGAACGACGACCGCCGCACCCCGATTGGCGAGTTCATTCGCAAGACCAGCCTCGACGAGCTTCCGCAGTTCTGGAACGTGGTCAAGGGCGACATGAGCCTGGTTGGCCCGCGTCCCGAGCGCCCGGTGTTCATCCACAAGTTCAAGAGCGAAGTGCCCAAGTACATGCTGCGGCACCAGGTGCCGGCCGGCGTGACCGGTTGGGCGCAGATCAACGGCTGGCGCGGCGATACCAGCCTCGAAAAGCGCATTCAGTACGACCTGTACTACATCGAGAACTGGTCGCTGTGGTTCGACCTGCGCATCATGCTGCTGACCCCCCTCAAGGGCTTCGTCAATACCAACGCGTACTAGCGCTGGGCTGGCTTGCCCACTGGGGTTGTCGCGTCATCGGTCACTTGCCAGGGCAAGCTCCCTTCTAGCTCCTAGCCGGTGGACAACCCAACCTCAGCGTGGTCAGCGTCGGGTTGTCAGCTATGCTGCGGCATTCCCGGAGTTCCCATGCGCGCCCTTCCCTTGCTTGCCATTGCCTTGTTCGGCTGCCGTCCCGAGGTGGCCGAGCCCGTTGATGCCGACGGCGACGGCTTCTTTGAGTCCGACGACTGCAACGACGCCGACGCGGCCATTTTCCCGACGGCGCCCGAGCTATGCAACGGGGTCGACGACAACTGCACAGGCTCCATCGACGAGGACGCCACCGACGGGTCAGAGTGGTTCATCGACACCGACGGGGACGGCTTCGGCAATCCGAGCTCGTCGGTCATGGCTTGCGACTCGCCCGGTGGCTACGTCGAGGACTCGACTGACTGCAATGACGGCGATGCGGACTTCCACCCGAGTGCGGTCGAGGCCGACTGCACCGACGCCAACGACTACAACTGCGATGGCTCGGTGGGCTACGCAGACGCCGATGGCGATGGGCACCCCGCGTGCTCGGACTGCGACGATGCAAGCGCCGCGGTGAACTCCGACGCCGACGAGGCGTGCGACAGCATCGACAACGACTGTGACGGCTCGACCGACGAAGCGGGCTCGACCGGCGAGTCCACTTGGTACGCCGACGACGACTCGGACAGCTATGGCGATCCGTTGCAGGCCCAGAACGCCTGCGACCAGCCCGAGGGGCATGTCGCCGACGGCCTGGACTGCAACGATGCCTCTTCGGCGGCCTATCCAGGCGGGGTCGAGGCCTGCGACGGCGTCGACAACGACTGCGATGGCACCATCGACGAGCCCGACGCGTCCGACGCGACCACTTGGTATGGCGATGCCGATGCCGATGGCTACGGGAACGGCAGCCTGCCCTTAGTGGCGTGTGCGGCCCCGACGGGATTCGTGGCCAGCAGCGATGACTGCAACGACGAGCGGGACGACGTTCATCCCGCGGCGACAGAGGTCTGCGACGACGTGGACAACAACTGCGACGCGGCCATCGATGAAGGGTTCACCAAGACGTGGTTCATCGACTACGACGGCGATGGTGTGGGAGCCAGCAACGTGACGATCACCGCGTGTGAGCGGCCAAACGGCTTTGCCGCCTCATCCGACGACTGCGACGATCTCGATGGCGCGGTCAATCCGTCCGCTGGCGAGGTCTGCAACACCGTCGACGACGACTGCAACGGCGACATCGACGATGCGGACTCGGGCGTGCAGTACACCTCCGCCAACGATTGGTTCGCAGACGACGACAGCGATGGATTTGGCGACGCCGCCGACTCCACGCAGAGCTGTTCGAGCCCATCGGGCTACATCAGTGACGACACCGACTGCGATGACACCGAGCCGCTCAGCTACCCAGGCGCAACCGAGGTCTGGTACGACGACATCGACCAGGACTGCAGCGGCGGCAGCGATCACGACCAGGACGGCGACGGCCACGACACCACCGCCTCGGGCGGCGATGACCTCAACGACCTCGATGCCACGTGCTTCGATACCTGCACAGACGGCTCGACCCAAGCGGGTGCGGGCGACGACTGCCTGAGCATCAAGTCCGACTACCCGGCCTCGGTCGACGGCGTGTTCTGGGTTGACCCCGATGGCGACGGCGACACCACCGATGCCTACCAAGCCTACTGCGACATGAGCCACGACGGCGGCGGCTGGACGTTGGTGTTCCACAGCTGGTTTGTGGGCAGCTACCCGCCATATCCCGAATCAACCAACAACTTCGCCTGGTTCGAGGCGAACGACGTGGGCGACGTGAACAACTTCACGGGAATCGACACCGATGAGTACTACTTCATGCGCCTGACCCGCTTCAAAGAGCAGGCCGACATCGGGACCGAGCTTCGCTTTGAGTCCGACAACGACGCGTCTGTGGTCGTGCTGGCCGACTTCTCGATGAGCGCCAAGTACGGCCTCGACGGCAGCAATGAGAGCTCGATTCGCACGATCTTGTGCAACGGAAGCGGCAACTGCTTCATCGACGCACCGGGCTTCTCGGCCCAACAAGACAACGACAACCACTCAGGGCAGTGCTGGACCTTCTACAACAACGTGTCGTGGTGGTACGACGACTGCTACACCTACAACTCGATGCGCACGGATTCCATCAGTGTGTACTCGGGCTACACCACCGATCCCAGCAGCCAGCACTGGTCTTGGTGGGTTCGCTAGGACGACGCGAAGCTACTCGAGCGCACGCCAGTCCCACGTCTCCCAGATTTCCTTTTCGGGCTCTGAGGTGCGGCGACCGGCCCATGCGGCCGAGATGCAGGTGCCTGTCTCGCCGCCTGCGGACTCGTAGGCTGCCACGACGTCTTGCAGGGGCATGCGGAAGGCACCGCGGTGCTCACACCACTGCAGGGCGGCCATGCGCACGTCCTGCATGGCGGCGTCGCGCTCGTCTGCGCTCAAATGGCGAGCAACACGACGAAGACAGTGGTCACGCGAGACCTCCGAGGTTGTGAGTCCCTTCTAGGGTACAGGAGGTTCCGGTTAGATCAGGTGGCTGATCGCGGCGACACCGGGTACATCGCGCTGATTGGAGGCCACATGTCCCGCTTCGCTCTCATCCTCGGCGTTCTGACGCTGACCGCAGCCTGCAGCGGCGACAAGCCACTCACGGCCGAAGAACTCGACACGGTCACCAGCATCGATCGGCCCACCAAGCGCAGCGAGGTCGATGCTGTTGCCGACGAGCTGCACAATGCCATCCTCATCTTCGGTGGCAACGACGGACCGATCGTCAACCAGCGGCTGAAGTCGGTGTTCATCGACGACACGTGGATCTTCGAGCCCAGCATCGGCTGGACAGAGGTCAACGACAGCGGCCCGAGCGCGCGTGGTCGGTACATCGTCGCCAACGATGCCGTGAGTGGGCATGCCTACCTGTTCGGCGGACGATACCGCGATGCCGACGCCGACGGAACAGACGACTACACGCTGTTCAACGACCTGTGGCGTTTCGACTTCGAGACCCGCACGTGGATTGAGGTTGACGACGGGGGTGACGGCCCGCCTCCTCGCTACTACGGCCACGGTGGCTGGGATGACGCCACGAGCACCTTCTATGTCTGGGGTGGCGCTGGCAACGAGAGCTCCATGTTCATCGAGCCGCTCGATGACCTGTGGGCCTGGACCGAGGCAGACGGCTGGGAAGAGCGCGGGACGTCAGGCGGAAGCCCATCGGCTCGGACCTTCACCG
>CAYYHT010000432.1:0-6827 GCA_964471355.1 uncultured Enterobacteriaceae bacterium | reverse complement strand
GCTTGTTCCCACAGGCCGGCGATGACGTGGGTGGCGATTCCAGATGCGATGTCGCCCGAGCCGGCGGTGGCCGTGCTGATGCCGTCGCAGACGATGAGCAGGGACAGGCCGTCGCGATGGGCCGCAAAGATGGCGTCTTGGTTGGTTTGGGTGAGGAGCAGCTTGACCCGACCGATGTGGCTGTCGTAGCCGATGCGGACGGCGGCGCGCTGGTCCTGTGACGTGGTCGAGCGGGCCTCTTCGAAGTTGCCGGCGACCTCCCACTGGGTCAACCACTCGCCGGCGGTCTGGGGCCGCAGGCTCGGGTCCATGTGCAGCGCAGAGTCCAGGCAAGCCAGGCAAGACACCGGCAGCGCGGGGGCTAGGTGCCGGATGTAGGGAATGCAGTGTGACGTGGGCACGGCGCGACGCCAGTCCCGGCCGGTCAGCGACTCGACGACCAGCACCGCGAGGGCGTAGACGTCGGCGGCCATGGACGGCGCTTCACCGATGGGGCGAGGGGAGGTCTCGACGTTGCCTTCGCCGGTGAACTCGACGGTGCCGTCCGGACGCACCGATACCGCATCGCGGGTCGGGTTGAAGACCTCGCCCGCGGCATGCTTTGCGGCGAGGGCCCGGGCCATGTTTTCGCCCAGAGAGAGCACGCTGGCACCGGACTGCACCGGGGCACTGGTGAGCGACACCGCCTCGGTCAGCCAGTCCACTTCAATCTCGGTGGTGCCGACACCTTCGTCGTCGTCCCAGTCGTCCTCAAAGAACGGATCGTAGGTCTCGCTGAACCAGTTCGACAGGCCCGGATGGCTCTCGGCAAACTGTTGGGCCAGCTCGTCGGGTCCGAGTCCGCGCTGTTCGAGCAGCTCGCTCGCAAGCCAGTGGGTGGCTTCTTGGGAGCAGGCGTCGGTGACAGCGGTGGCGAGCAGCTCGAGAGTCAGCGCCTCGGCGCGTCGCTGGGGCAGGGCCACCAGCGTGGCGCGAACCAAGCGCTGTCCGTCTTCGCGGCCCGCGACGCGAGCCAGCACACTGCGCGTCTCGTCGACGCCCCAGCGCAACAGGGCCGAGGCCAGGCGCCCCTCACTGTCGACCGGTCCACCGCGCAGCGAAGCTTGCTCGATGCGGTCGAACAAGGCCTCTAGGGTCTTGCGCTCGAGGTTGTCATGGCTCCAGCCGCCGCGGCGAATGGCGTGCACGATGCTCTCGACGGCCTCGGGTCCGGGAGCCAGCAGCTGCCGAACGATCAGGTCAGGGGAGGCGTCGCGAACCGCTGCCAGGGCCAAGTCTCGGACCTGTTGGCCGCCAGTCCGCCATGCCAGCAGAATCTGGTCGCGGAAGAACTCGGGGTCCAGTGCGCTGCGATTCTGCAGAGCCAAGTCCAGGCGCTTGCGCGGTGCCAGGGACATGTCGCGCAGTCGGTCTTCGATCTGGGCGGTGCGGTCGCTCTCTTTGAGCGAGATGGCGCCAGACTTGACCGTAAAGCGGGGGTCGGACGGCAGGGCGGGCTGCAGGGCCTTCCACCAGTGCGTGAAGGCGTCTTCGGTCATCAGGCCACGCACGACCAGCCACTCGCGCAGGTCGTCGCGCCCCTGGGGGCCGGTCAAGTCATCGAGCAGCAGCTGCAGGGCGCGGGTCGGATCGAAGTGCAGCATCTCGGCGACGGCGTCGGAGTCCGAGATCGCGCGCTCAAAGAAGCCAGCGGGTTTGCACACCGCGTAGACCCGGCGCAGGGTCTCGATGTGAACAGCGCGCGGAAGGTTCTCGCCTTCCTTCTCCCATTCGAGGTGAACGTCGTTGGCCACCACATCGCCGATGCGTGCGAAGCCAAAGGCCGAGTGGTAGATCACCCGGCCGGGCTTGAGCTCGTCGATTTCGTGAATGGGTCTCATGGTGCTGCCGACGGGCGTTATAGCGCCACTGAGGAGGGCGCGCATGGAGGTTCGGGATGTCATCCACGGAGCAATCCGTCTGAGCCCCGCTGAGACCGCTGTGGTCGACAATCCGTTCGTGCAGCGTCTGCGAAACATCAAGCAGACAGGCTTCTCGCATCTGCCCTTCCCCGGGGCGACGCACTCTCGGTACAGCCATTGCCTTGGAGTGATGTACTTGGCCGGGGTCGCCTTCGACTCGGTATTCCGGGACTGGGTCTTCAAGGACGAGGGAAAGCGGCACCAGTTCCGCGAGGTCGTGCGCATGGCGGCGATGTGCCACGACATCGGGCATGCGCCCTACAGCCACTCGACCGAGTTTGCGATGCCGTCCATCAGCGCGCTGGGGCTGACCTGGTACGACGACAGCGTCGACATCGGCCAGCGGGCCACCCACGAGGACTACACCATTGCGATTTTGGAGCGCACGTCGATCTGCGAGCTGATCGATCGCAACTTTCCGTTCACCTCAAAGCACGTTGCATCGCTGATCTCGACGGACATCGGCGGCGACGACGACTTCTGGCTCGACGGGGGCCTCGACTACCGGCGGGTGCTGTCCCAGCTCATCAGCAGCGAGCTCGACGTCGATCGGCTGGACTACCTGGTGCGCGACTCGTACTACTCGGGCGCCCGCTACGGCATGGTCGACGTGCCTTGGCTGGTCAGCAGCCTGACCGCCATCAGCCTGGACGGCGTGGTCACTCTGGGACTCGACCGGGCGGCCATCTACGCCTTCGACGACTTCATGATCGCCCGGCACCACATGTTCCTGATGGTGTACTTCCACCACAAGAGCGTCATCTACGAAGAGCTGCTCAAGCGCTTTGTGACCAGTCCCGACACCGACTTCCGCCTGCCCGGAGACCTCGACGAGTACCTGACCGTGGACGACCCATGGATGGAGTACCACCTGCGTCAGTCGGACAACGAGTGGGCCAAGCGCTTTGTGCAGCGCGACACCTACCGGCGCATTCTCGAGCGGCACGGAGACCCCGGCCAGATCGACCTGTCCAAAGAGGCCGAGCTGCTCGACGATGCCGGCATCGACGTCATCCAGAGCCGGTCGACGGGCAAGCTGTCCCGCTACAATGTGTTTGGCCAAAAGCGTGAAAAAGCGGCCAGCATCCAGGTCATCGAGCGGGTCGGTGGGCATCCAGTCGAGGCCGTGCAGACGCTGTCCCAGGCCACACAGGTGTTCCAGCGCTATGCCGATGCCCGGCGCATCGAGAGGCTGTACGTCGCTCCCGAAGACGTCGAGCGGGCCAGGGGAGTGCTGGGGCTGCCGACCTAAAAACGGCCGCAGTTTGGCTGCGATCCTCACCACGATTTGTGGTAGTCTCGCGCCCTTTTACTGTGGAGATTCCGATGATTGGATTCGAGCTGAACGAAGAGCAGCAGCAGCTGCGCGACCTTGCCCGCGATTTCTCAGACAACGAGATTCGCCCCGCGGCGGCGCACCACGACCAGACGATGGAGTACCCGTGGGAGATCATCAAGAAAGCCCACGAGCTGGGTCTGATGAACACCCACGTACCCGAAGAGCTCGGCGGTCTGGGTCTGGGCTGCTTTGACGGCTGTCTGATTGCCGAGGAGTTCGCTCGCGGCTGCACGGGCATCGGCACCGCCCTCGAGGCCAACGGACTTGCCCTGGCGCCGGTCCTGCTCAACGCCAGCGACCACCTTCTTCAGAAGTACGTGGCCCCGATGATGGAAGAGCCAATCATGGCCGCCTACGCCGTCACCGAGCCCGGTGCAGGCTCCGACGTTGCGGGCATGAAGACCACCGCCGTGCGCAAGGGAGACAAGTACATCCTCAACGGCTCCAAGATGTGGATCACCAATGCCGCCCACGCAGAGTGGCTCTTCGTGGTCGCCTATACCGACAAGGACGCCCGCCACCGCGGCATGAGCGCGTTCATGGTCGAGCGCAAATGGGACGGCGTCGAAGTCGGCAAGAAAGAGATCAACATGGGCCAGCGCTGCAGCGACACGCGCGCCATCACCTTCACCGACGTCGAGGTCCCGGCCGAGAACTTGGTCGGCGAAGAGGGCATGGGCTTCATCTTGGCGATGAAGGCGTTTGACCACACCCGTCCTTCTGTGGCATCGGCCGCGGTCGGCCTGGCACAGGCGTCCATGGAACACGCCATGGAGTACAGCCTGCAGCGCAAGACCATGGGCAAGCCCATCGCCAAGCACCAGGCCATCTCGTTCATGATCGCCGACATGGCCATCAAGATCGAAGCCGCTCGCATGCTCGTGTGGCGTGCCGCCTGGGAGATCGATCAGGGGCGTCGCAACACCTACTACGCCTCGTGCGCCAAGGCCTTTGCGGCCGATTCGGCCCATCACATCGCCAGCGACGCGGTGCAGATCTTCGGCGGCTACGGCTTCAACACCGAGTACCCGGTCGAGAAATTGCTGCGCGACAGCAAGATCTTCCAGATCTACGAAGGCACCAGCCAGATTCAGCGCCTGATCATCGCCAAAGAGCTGTTCGACCGGCGCTAGCGCTAGTGCTAGTGGGTTGAGTCCGAAGTCGGCGAACGAATCATGACAAGGAGCGGCGAGCTTCGTCTCGCCGGTTCCCGGGGCCGAGCGGGTCGAGGGCGAGACGAAGCTCGCCCCTCCTTGTCGCTATGCGGGCGAACTTCGGACTCAACTAGTCGTTGTCCGGAACCCCATCGCCGTCGGCGTCCCGAATGGGTCCGTACCGGCGGTGGCGTCGTCCTCTCGATTCGACGATGGCGCGGTATCCGACGGCAAACGGCGTGAAAATCAGCGCGCCGTAGAGCACGAAGAGCAGGCCTGAGGAGCCGCAGCTGATGCTGCAGGCGATTCCGACGATGACCACAAAGCCGCCGAATGCCATGCCCAGGCCGCAGAGCAGCAGCCCTAGAGTCTGGGCAGCGGAAAAGCCGCCGGGCTGATGATGCCCCTCGATCCGTCGCCAGCGCGCCTGTCCGATGCGGACCTGCCGACGGAGCTTTGGGTCTGCGCTGGTCATCACCCCCGTCCCGCGCTCAGCCTCGTGAATGCGTGTGGCCAGCCGTTGTGTCTTCGCCAGCTTCTTGGCGGCACGCCGACTCTCGGACCGCAGCCCTTCGCGCTCGATGCGCGCTCTGAGCTCCATCACACCGTTGCGGTTCATGCGTTTGGAGTCTTCACCGACGTCGAGTGCGGCGAGCTGTGCTTGCAGGGAGTCGAGGGAGGTCTGCAATCCCTCTGCTGGCGGTTCCTCGGGCTGGTCCGCGACCACCTCCATGGCCGAACGCATGGCGTGTGAGGAAAGGGCGATGTCGTCCAACAGCTGCCGCGTGAGGCGCTGCACGGAAGGGTGTACCTGGTCCTCGATGGGGACGTGCGAGAGCGACTCGATGATGGCCATGGCGCTGGTTCCACGCAGGTAGGCGGCGTGCGCTGGGTCGGGTCTGGTGATGCGCAGCGAGCGCAAGGTGCGCTGATAGATGAACTCCGCTCGGTCGCGCAGTCGCGTCACAAGCCGTCGAATGCCGGTGTCGTCGTTGCCGAGGGGTACGGCAGCCTCGACGTCACCCCCAAGGGTCATCGCAAGCGCGCCGCCACCGGCAGTCAGGAAGCGTCTTCGGTCCATTGGGACTCCATGCAGACCATATGCATAGCGCTTGGCTGGGGCATCCCTCGATTACGCGCGATGGCCGTGCCTACTCGCGGGACTCGCTGTCCCACAGGCGGTTGCGCACGTTCTGCCAGCGGCCGTACCAGATCGAGAACCACACCATGCCGCCCGGCAGGGTGAACGCGGCTCCGAGCAGTCCCAGAATGATGGCGATGGGTACACTGGCCAGGTCGGCGAGCACGAGCAGGATGGTCACCGACCACTCACTGAAGCCCCACTGGGCATTGGTGGCCCAGTCGGGCATGAACCACCAGGTGCCAAAGGCCGACGCGATCATCCATGCAAAGCCGCACGAGCTGATCGCGACCCCAAAGAGGGTGACGCCAGCGAAGTAGGTCTCGGCGATGCGATTTGAATCCACGGAGCTCATATTATCGGGTTCACCTTGCGAACCCCGGCGCCTTTGGCGCGATGTCGTCGGGCCGACGAATTTTCGGGTCCGGTTCTCACACGCGTTAGCT
This sequence comes from uncultured Enterobacteriaceae bacterium, assembly GCA_964471355.1. Classification (GTDB taxonomy): domain Bacteria; phylum Myxococcota_A; class UBA796; order UBA796; genus CAYYHT01. The sequence continues at coordinate 786 of CAYYHT010000432.1, read as the reverse complement.
CGCGTGACCGGAGGCACCATGGCCGTTCAAGCAGGCATTGTCGGACTACCCAATGTGGGCAAGAGCACACTCTTCAACGCGCTGACCGCAGCGGGTGCGGCGAGCGAGAACTACCCGTTCTGCACCATCGAGCCGAACACCGGCATCGTGCCTGTGCCCGACGGACGGCTGCAGATTCTGCACAAGCTGATCGAGACCAAGCGCGTGCTGCCGGCGGCGGTCGAGATCGTCGACATCGCCGGCTTGGTCCGCGGTGCGAGCCAGGGCGAGGGCTTGGGCAACCAGTTCCTCGGCCACATTCGGGCGGTCGACGCGGTCCTGCATGTCGTGCGCTGCTTCGTCGACAGCGAGATCACCCACGTCGATGGCGAGATTGATCCGGTGCGGGACATCGACACCATCAACACCGAGCTGATTTTGGCCGACCTGCAGTCAGCCGAAAAGCGCGCCGAGCGCTTCCGCAAGCTCGCCAAGACCAACGACGCCGAGGCCAAGGTCCACCACGCCGTGGCCCTCAAGCTCATCGACCGCCTCGAGAGTGGCGAGTCCGCTCGTTCCGGCGACTGGACCGAAGACGAGCTTGCCAGCGTCAACGCGGCCCAGCTCATCACCAACAAGCCCGTGCTCTACGTCTGCAATGTCGACGAAGAGGGGCTCGGCGGCAACGAGTTCACGGCCTTGGTCGATGCCCATGCGGCCGCCGAGGGCAGTGGAGTGGTGCGCATCTGCGCCCAGGTCGAGGCCGAGATCTCCGAGCTCGACGACGACGACAAGGCCGAGTTCCTG
>CAYYHT010000431.1:0-6842 GCA_964471355.1 uncultured Enterobacteriaceae bacterium | reverse complement strand
ATGGGCAGGTAATTGCCCAGACCGTAGCCGGCAGTAGCAATCAGCACCAGGCGCTGGGTGAAGCGCCCGCGGATGCCTGTGGACAGCTTGATAAATGTGGAGTCGGGCAACTCGACGTCGGAGCTGGTGCCACCAGAGACGATGTTCGTCTTCCACATGTTGTACGTGAAGCTGCTCTCAAGGATGGCCGCAGTACGTGGGAAGAAGGTCCACTTCATGTTCAGGGCACCACCAAAGGTGTTGCGGCTGTTGAACGGACGGAAGTTGTTGTCACGGCCCTGTTCGGAGACCCGGAAGTCATCGAATGCGTGTTCGCCGCCGGGGGCGATTTCAATGGCTGGGCCGATGCGGACAGGAACCTGCAACAGCACGTTGTTGCGGAACTGCGTATGGAACGGATTGTCCTGCTGACCAGCATCGGTGATGTTGTTCTTGAGGCCGGCCATCTCGGTGAGCCGAACTTGCAGGACCTGATCGGTCAACAGCCCGATGCTGCCACCCAGGTTGAAGTCGGTGAACCGATCCAGGTTCGCGACCCGGTCGGTCTGCCCCACAATCATGTATCGGAACTGGTAGGTGCCGTTGGCACTGGCCTCGGTGGAGGGGCCCTTGGTGCTGACCTCGAAGCCAGGCGCAATTCGGACGTTCGTTGCCGGAATCGGGTCAACTTCGCGTTGGTACGCGTTGGTACGGTATTCCATGCCGACGTCAATGGTCGGGATGAATACACCATCGGTGCCGATGAGGAAATGCTCTCCGGGCGCCGCGTTTGCCACGCCGCCCCAAGTCAATGCCATTCCCGTCATCAGTGCTGCTACGCAGCTTCGCATGCTCACCTTTCCGAACTCGCTGACCTGTCCCTTAGGACGGGCCGGATTCTACCCTGTTGGTTTCGATTCGCCCAGTACCCCTATTGGAACGGGCTTGAAGCAGGAGGATCATGGCCAATGTCATCGAAGGGGTCCTGCTCATTGCCCTCGGTGTCATCACCGTCATCGGTGATTCCACCCTCAACCACGAGCAGCGTGTCACCCGAGCGCAAGCCCGAGTCGTCCATGCAGCGTTCGGCCTCGGCCAACAGCTGCCTGCATTTGGTCAATGCGACGGCAATCTTGCGGAACTCATGGTCGGCGCGCTCGGCTTGACCAGCCGAGAGCGATTCCTTCATGGCAATTTCCGCAGCCTCACTCACCTGAACCAGAGCACGGATGGCCGTGAGCCGGTTGGTGAGGCACTGCAGTCTCTCGACATTCGTTTCTCGACGAGCACCTTCGAGCAGCTTGGACACTGCCTTGATGCTGTCGCGCATTTCCGCATTGGAATCAGCCGCGTACTGCAGCTTCTCTTGCGGAGTGGTGCTCGAACTCCTGGAAATCTCGCCGCTAACACCGCCTTCCTGCGCGAGCGCAGGTGTTGCAGCGAGGCACAGGGCCATGCAGAGAGTGACAATGATGCGGTTCATCCGCGTCCCCCAGGGAGCTTGATTCGGGTATGAATACCCTCCTCAGATGGGCTGAGTCAAACGACTAGCGCATCCTCCCAATTCATCTGTTCGGACCCACAAAGAATCCTTCAGGTATTTCTGAGAAAAAACGCCCGAGCGTGAAACTCGAGCGCAATCTGAAGGGCTGTTGAAGAGCGCTAGCCCTTCGGCTTGAAGATGAAGGGGTAGATAATCTCACCCTGAATCTCGCTCGGGAAGCTCCAGCGCTTGATCTTCTTGACGATGCAGTTGCCGAGCTCGGAGTCGCCGGAGGTGTTGGCGAACACCTGCGCGCTGGTGACGCGGCCGCCATTGACGTACCACTCGATCTCAACACGACCGGAGAGGTTCGGGTTCTGCTTGAGGCGTTGCTCGTAGCAGTAGGTGAGCTGACCGAAGTTTCGCTGTACCACTCGCTTGACCGAGCCGATGTCGCCCTCTTCGAAGTCGCCGTCACCATCGCCGAGTTCCGTGCTGCCCTCGATCTTGGTGGAGGGACCGGCGCCAAGTTCGGCATCACCGCCACCGACACCTGCGAGGTCACCGATGTCGGCATCTTTGGTGTCGCCACCTTTACCCTGTCGCAGAGAGTTCTCGGCGCTGGCCACTTCGACGCCACCAACATCCTTGAGGGCGGAGTCGAGGTCGCCGAGCCCGTCATCGTCGGACCAGAGGTCCTGGGCGAAACCGCCGCGTGACTCGCCGCGGGTGACGAGCATCTTGAGCAGCAGGGACTTCTGAACGACGTCCTGCTTCATCGCCTCGCGCTGTTTTGCAGCGTCGACCTTGTCCTTCGGCTTCGCCTTCTTTTCGGCCTTCTTTTCGGCCTTCTTCTCTTCCTTCTTCTCGCTCTTGCTGTCATCCACTTCTTCGGGCGTCTCTTCGACGACGAGCTCTTCGGGCTCTTCGGGAATCAACAGCTTTGTAAAGCGATCGGGAATCTCGTCGAGAGACGTGGTCTCGGGCACTTCGGTGTTCCAGATGTACACCAGAAGCACCGCGCCGAGTGCCGAGAAGATGGCCAAGAAGCCCATGAACACAGGGTCGTCGTCTTCCATCAGACGCGGACGGAAGTCCATAGCCTGGATGGGTTTGACGGCCTGAGCCGGCGGCGGGGCGACGAACTGGAACAGCACCGTGATGCGGTCGACCGTGATCTTGCCACGGTCCTGTTCAGTCAACGCCAGGCGCCAGCTGCCACCTTGCTTCTTGACGCTCGGGTCAGTGCGCAGCTTCTCGAGGGCCACAACTGAGCCTCCGGAGCTGATCTTGCCCTTCATCTGCTCGGTGAAGTTGAGCACGTACTTGCTGCCGCGAGCGACGAACAGCGGGTACTCTGCACGAGGCAGACTCGTCTTGGGAAAGACGAAGGTGTTCTTGGGCGATTCGCCGACCGTGACCGTTTCACCAGCCTTGATCAATCGCTCTTGGACGATCTTTCCGTCCTCGATGATCCCGATTCTAAGGACCTTGGGTTGCGCCTTCGCTGCCATGGATCAGGTTTCCGGGGCCTTGGTCTTGAGATGGCGGAGGAACAGCGTACCAGAAATGGACGGATACGCGTGACCATCGCAAGCTCGGACAACGAGCCGCTCGGTCGGTTCACGCGATTCGATGAAGGAGTTCAATTGCCGTCCATCTCTGGTTGAGGGGTGCCTATTCCAGATTGCCCGAAGTACCGCCTTTGGGCGGTGCCGAGCGGCCACAGGTTAGTCTGAGATGCGATCCGAATACAAGGTGTGCTGTACGCACAACAAACATTTCCGGGAAAGCCTGAAACAAGGGCCAAAAACAAGAGAGGCACTCCGAGGGGAGTGCCACATATCGGACAGGCCAGAAGCGCATTTTAGCGCCAAAGAACTAGCCCTTGATAACGATGAAGCGGAAGTTGCCGAACTGAGCCTGGCCCGCGGTGTACATGACCTCGCGGATGACACTGAACGGAAGCCTGCGGTCACAAGACAACAGAATCTCGCCCTTGAACTCAAAGCTGTCGTCACCCGTTCGGGCGCCGAGGTCTTTTGCAGTCTCAGCCTTTTCGAGCAGCTTGTCGTACAGGCGCGAGATCATCTGACCACGCTTCTCTTCGGCTGGCACTGAGACGGTCGGCTGACCAGTCTCGGCATCGGCGTAGGTACCCAGGCGAAGGATGGAAGCACCATCCACCAGGATTTCCTTGCGGGAGATGACGACGTGCACGGCGAGCTTCGGCTTCTTCTTGGTGCTCGACACCGGGATCATCAGGTCGTCCGAAGGGGCGACAGAGACGTCCGTGGTCGAGTACGACTTCAGGAGGAAGACGAGGATGATGGTCATCATGTCCATCATCGAGGTGATGTTGAGATCACCACTGGCTACCTGGCGACGGCCTTTCTTTTTACCCATTGTGAATCCCCTTCACTTCGCGCCGCCGGCGATGACCACGTACGGGAACAGAATGCGTGCTTTACCACCCACCTTGTTCGTCGGGTCGTCCCGGGTCGCGTCCATGGTCTTCACGAGAACCTCGTAAGGAACCTTGGATTCGGGCACGAGGATGACGTTTTCTTCATCTTCGTACTCGTCTTTGATCTCGTTGAGGAGCCTGCGTAGCTCCTTAATGTCGTATGAGTCGACAGTGGGGCATCCGGATTCCTTGCATGGAACCGTGGGACCGCCTTCGCCGTCTTCATTCGCGCTTGCCAAGACAGCCGCCGAACCCGCCACGGTGTAGCCCGCGTTGGTAAGGATGACGGAGAGGTTCAAAGGAGGTTTGTCCTCTTCTTTCTCTTCATCCTTTGGATCGGTGGGCGCCCCGATGGCTGGCAGAGTGGAGTCGATAACCGCGAGGCTGACGAACTCGGCTGCCATGAGCAGGAAGGGAATGAGGATCGTGACCAAGTTCATGATTGGAACGAGGTTGAGATCTTCAGCCGCTTCTGAGCGCTTGCTAGGCATGATGGGCTCCTGTTGGATTCAAACGAACCAGCGCGACGCGCTGGCCATTGAGATTCGGGGCCAAAGGTGAATCAGGCGCCTGCAGCGGCGTCTTCCTTGAGCGTGCCGCGACGACGAGCAGTGAGCAGGTTCAGCGTCTTGAGCCCGTACTGGTCGACATCGTCGAGGATCTTGTTGGTGCGAGTCGTGATGATCGAGTGAGCGACCAACGTCGGAATCGCGGCCACAAGGCCCGCAGCAGTGGTGAACATGGCGACCGAGATACCGGCGGCCAGCAGGGTCTGCTTCATCTCGGCGGATGCGTGAGCAACCGCTTCGAAAGCCTGCACCAGACCCATAATCGTGCCCAGAAGGCCGATCAGCGTCGAGATGTTGGCAAGCATCGCCAGGTAGTTCGTGCGCTTGTTGAGCACGGGCGTAATCGCGAGTGTCGCCTCTTCGATGGCGTTTTCGATCTCCTTCTCGGTGCGGTTGGCGCGGGTCAGACCGGCCTTGACAACCTGCGGAAGGGCAGCGTGCGGTTCAGCGTTGCACAGCTTGATCGCGCGGTCGATGTTGTTGGCCATCACCAGCTTCTGGATCTGGGCCATAAACGCCGTCGCGTTGATGTTTGCGCGAAAAACGATGTAGAACAGTCGCTCGAATGTGATCGCCATAGCGAAGATGGCACAGACGAGGATGGGGTACATAAACTCCCCACCGTCCTTGAACATTTGAACAATAACCATTTCTCTCAGTCTCCAAGTGCGGCCGCGGTTCATGTTGGGGACTTCCCCCCGAGCGGCCATGTAGGACCAGAGGACTCTACTCCTTCGGGGGGAATCTGGGCAGGGCCCGAATGCAAGGAGGGTGTCAGGCTTGCTGAACAAGCCGTTCCTCCCGAGACAGAACGACCTCAGACCGCGGTCTGCGGTTCGTCAACCTGACGTCATTTCACGGCGCATTGGCCCGAACTATTAGAACGGAGGCTTCTCGAGTGCGTCGACGATCTTGAGCAGGAAGCTCTCCTTGAGCTCAAGATCGTATGCCTTGTTCAGATTCTGGCGCGTGATGTAGACCGCGACCTCGGGCTTCTGAATCTCGCCCTCGATCACTGTCTCTTCGAAAACGAGGCGCTTTTTGGCCTGGGCGGGCGCGCTGGCAAAGAGCGCGGAGAGCAACAGGGCAATCGGTAGAATTCGGGCCATGGACGTCTTCACTCGCGTTCAGCCCCCGGTTCCCCAGGGGTCATCGTCTTCTTCAGGTTCGGGTGCCGGAGCATCGGCGGGCGGAGTTTCCTCGGCGCCAGCCCCCCAGGGATCGTCACCGGTTCCCCACGGATCTTCGTCGGCAGGGGGCTCGGGCTCGGGCTCCGGCTCGGCCGGTGGTGGCTCGGGCTCGGGATCCGGCTTCTTCTGCTTCTTTTCTTTCTTGGGAGGCTCGGGCTCGGGCGTGGTGTCCCCTCCCCCTCCCCAAGGATCAATGTCTTCGGCCGGAGCTGCGGGCTCGTCCTCGGGCATCGAATCAAAGTCGACTGGTGCCATCGAAGGTGGAGGTTCAGCGGGAGCCTCGGGTTCGGGCTCTGGCTCGGGAGGCGGTGGATTGGCTGCAGCCTCTGCAGCCTTGCGTTCTTCCTCGGCCTTGGCGGCCTTGAGCAGTGCCTCGTCTTCCTTCTTCTGCTTCTCGCGAGCGGCGCGATCGGCCTCGCGTTTGGCACGCTTCTCGGCGCGCTTCTTCTCTTTCTCGATGTTGGCCATGTACTCGACGGCCAGCTCGGAGTCTTCGCCACCGCCGTCGACGTAGGCCTGGAACGATGCGATCGACGCGGTGTAGTCCTTGCGGTAGTCGCCGTACAAGATGCCGAGATTGAAGTGCGGATTCGGATCAGCCGGATCGAGCTCGAGCGCCGCTTTGTACGCCTCTTCGGACTTGGTCAGCAGGCCGTCTTTCTTTTCGGCATCGAGGCTTGCCTGGCCGCGGTAAGCGATGCCGAGGTTGAGCAGCACCGAGTGGTTGTCCGGCTCAAGGCTGCGCGCGGTCTCGAGCAGCGGCAGCATCAGCTTGTAGTTGTGGTTGTCGAGGTACAGCTGCGACAAGTAGATCAGAGCCGCAGTCAGCTGTCCGTCGAGCTCGACCGCCTTTTGCAGGTGGTACTGAGCGGTGTGGTACTCCTCTTGCTCGAAGTAGACCCGGCCCAAGTTGGCGTGGATGTACGGGTTCTCGTCGGCACCGGGAATTGAGTTGATCGCTTTGACGAACACGAACTTGGCCAGGGCGTGCTCGCCGCGCTGCAAGTACACAAGCCCAAGGTTGTTGTAGACGTTGAGGTTGTTCGTGTTGACCTTGAGCGCGTTCTTGGCCTCACGAATGGCGTCGTCAAGGCGCCCCTGCTTTCGAAGAGCGCCAACGAGGGCGCCCCACAGTTCGAGGTTCTCTTCGTCGA
>CAYYHT010000430.1:0-6869 GCA_964471355.1 uncultured Enterobacteriaceae bacterium | reverse complement strand
CCAACACCGTCTCGTCGCTGCTACCCAAGGGAACGGCTGTAGGCCGGGGTGACTGGCGGTGTGAACGTGGCGGGACGGGCCGAATACTACCCAGCGGACCTCATCCCCAAACCAAAACGACCTCGAAGCATTCACGTGCTCCGAGGCCGTCTATCCATGGTCGGGGTGAGAGGATTCGAACCTCCGGCCCCCTGCTCCCGAACTACCGGCGCTGGTCGATTCCAGGCGGATCGTCAGGTTCGTCCGTGCACCGAGGAGCATGGAGATGCACCGAGGAGCACTGGTTTGCTACCCATGGGTAGCGCTTTAGCGGGGGAGGGTTTCCGCCGGGAAGATCGACCAGAGTGCCTGTTGCAGATCGGCGAACAACACGTCCGAGAGGGTGAAGCGGATCAGGAATCCATCCTGTTTCAGGTGCCGCTTGCCACGGTCGTCGAGCCGAACCTCCAAGCGCTCACGAGACAGCGTCATCGAAGCGATTCCGTTGTCGCAACCGAAGGACTGGTCGCAATACTCGATGTGGTAAATCGTGTCGTTCGCAGTGGTGTTTCGCGTGATGACGAAGAGCTTTGGTTGGTCGAAGTCCTCGATGAACCAGATGTGGAGGAGGTTGAGCTTCTTATCGGTCTCGACGCTCACTTCTTGCGCGTTGATGTCGGCCATTCGCGCAGTCTAGCCGGCAAGACGCTGCGATATCCACGCGCGTGATGTTCGGGCCAGCGGTGATGTTCCCGATCGCCCGAGCCACGAACACGAAGCCCCATCCGGTCGGGAACCGGATGGGGCGCTATTTCGTACTGGTCGGGGTGAGAGGATTCGAACCTCCGGCCCCCTGCGCCCGAAGTGGTTGCAACCAGGGAAGAAGCCCGTTTATCAGGGCCTTCGTGGCACGGACATGCACCGTTCTGCACAGATATGCACCGCGTTTGCCAGACTGTCTGGCAGGGTGGGTGAAAACCTGGGTTTTAGGGCGTATATGGCATGAAATCACCGCAGATCATGTCTGATGGGGCTTTCGCCGCTTGCTCTCTGGCTGTTGGTCAAGCCTTAGCAGTCGTCGTTGCCCTGGATGTCCACTTCACCGCTGACATCGACTCCCGCTGCGAATGAAGTTGCTGTGGTTTCACATAACGAGGGGTTGTCCCACACTTTCAGGTACCCGCCGACTGTGTTCAGCTCGGAGAGTCCGCTGATGTCGCTCAGCGTGTTGTTCTTTCCGATGAAAACCCAGTCGCCGACCGTGGACAGATTCGCCAAGCCATCGAGGTTGGTGAGCTTGTCGTTCTCCTGAATCCAGAGCTCGGCATCGGTTGAGGTGAGGCCGGAGAGGCCATTCAGATCAGCGAGTTCGGCGTTGTTCCAGACGGTCACGCTGCGAGCGGAGGTCAGCTTGGCTAGGCCATCGAGGTTTGCGAGCCGCTCGTTGTCCTGGATGAGCAGATCCCCGTCGATGGACACGAGGCTGGCCAAGTCGTTGAGGTCGGCGACCTGTGGGTTGTTGTCGATGCGAAGCCCACAAACCTCTTCGAGCTCGTCATCGGGCCACCTATCGCAGCTAGCGGCGCTGGCCTCGATGGCGACGAGGGCGGTCAAGCCGCTCGAGGTGATTCCGTTGTTGCCGCTGATCATCACAGTCCCGCCGACCATGGAGATATTGGACAGGCCGGTCATGTCGGTCAGCGCGGGGTTGCCTCGTATGAGCAGATGCGAGACTGTCGTGACGCCGGACAGACCGTCGACGTTGGTGAGCACGTCGTTGTCGTTGATTTCGAGCCACTGGGTGAGGCCGCTGAGAGCGGAAAGGCCATCCACATTGCCGAGCTGGCTGTTGTTGCTCACGCGCAGATAGTCAGTGATCACTGCTGCAGAGAGGCCGTCAAGACTGATCAGCGCGTCATTGTTGTGAAGCGACAGGCCGTCCATGCCGGTCAAATTTGAGAAACCATCGAGACTCACGAGTGCATCATTCTCGTGGATGGAGAGCTCGCGCACGCTGACCAGTTCGGGGAGTTGGACTTCGGTGAGCCAGTCCTGGTCGAAGATGGTCAGCATGCCAGTGATGGTCTCGCACACGGTGATGTCAGCCATGTCCTCAGCGCTTTGGATCTCGAAGTTCCCCTCGCAGCGCTCATCGTTCGGGGGGCCACCGGTGCACGCTCCAAGAGCGGCAATCGACAGGATCAACAAACGCGGCATCTACTCTCCGTTCTCCAAGTTCTTTCTAACTCCGAACAGGGACCAGGCGTGTTGCACGCTGTTGCAAATCGGCGCACGCTGGAGGTCAGCATCAGATCATCTTCACGCCCATGAAGAGAAGCCCAAGTGCTGCTGCCCCCATGATTCCGCCCATGAGGCTGAAGAGCCAGCCGAAGCCACCAGCGGTGGAACCAATACCGCCTGCGGCAACCGGGCCTGCGGCAATCAGCGCAACCAGTACAGACAGGACCAGGAAGACGGTCCACCCGGGACACCAGTTAGCCAAACGGCCGAGGTAGGCGGCTGCGTACGTGAGTGGGCTCGGATCAAAGTCCTTTTCCGCGTACCATCCATATACTTCTCCGAACGCTTTCGCTTCGCATTGGTTCATGCCGAGCCACCGGCCTTGAACGTATGCGGCGTTCACTTCGGTGTTCTTTGCGAACCTAGCTCCGGCCCGTCCATATTGGTTTTGCGGCCCAGGACCGATGACGTTGCGGGTGTTCGTCCCGCTAGGTCCTGAAACCACACGGTTGGCGTTGATCAGCCGAGGAAAGCTCATGTCGACAACGTGGACCATTTCGTGGACCAGAATGCTCGATCTGATCAAGCCTCTCAGGCCTTGGGGGAGGAGCTGCCAGCTCGTGAAAACGTCGTCACAGAGGAACATGGCATTTTGCGATCCGCTTGCGAATAGTCCGCTCTCAGCTCCACAGCGCTGATTGGTAGGCTGATTTGCCGCCTGGCCCAGCCAGATCGTCGTTCCGCCTTGTCTGGGCGTAGTCAGCATGCTGACAATGGCGTTCGAATAGTCGACCGTAGGGCTGCCCAGCGAGATCGGGTTCAGCGGCCCAACACTCGGCAGTTCGCCGACGATGCTGTCTAGATCAGTGGTCACCGTGTCCCACTGTAGTTCTCGAGTGGCCAGGGGAGTGGCTCGGGATTGGCGGATGTCGTACCGGCTGCCGCGTTGTGAGTGACCGGGCACATGCATTGCTCCATGCTCAGACTTGTCCCGGAATGAGCGTACGGTCCGCCGGGCTAGGTCCAGCATGTCCTCCATGAAATTGGGATTCGCCGCTAAAAATTGGGCGTCGACAGCCGTGTCCGGGTCGAGCGAAGAATGGGCGTCGCTGGCTTTCAAGAAGGCGATGATTGGTTTGCGAGATTTCTCAAGCTCGAGGTTGGCCGCGGCCTCATGCTTTTTCTTCAACTCCTCCACAATTTTTCGAGTCGGTTCTGGCGCCCGTTCGCCCTGTGGGCGTGCTTGATGCCCGGTCTGGCTCGCAGACGAGCTCTCGTTTCGCGGTGTCGGGTCTCTGCTCGTGTCCCCGCGTTTGCGCTTGGCCATGGCTCGAGTCTCCAAGTTCAGCGTAGTGGGAAGGCGTGTTGGCCGCCAGTCGGGCGCCATGGAGTTTCCATGGCGAACAGCGCCGGCGTCAACGCACGGCGATGATTGGACGCTCCGCCGCGTGTGCCAGACAGAACGAGCCAGACAGACGTAAATTCGGCCGGAGGTTCCACCGTCGAATGGCGCTGCTGGCGGGTTGGAGAGGAGCCGAAGACGACGGTGATAGGCGGCCGATGGAAAGACGACGCCCACCTTGCCGAAAGACAAGGTGGGCGCGGCACTTTCGTAATGGTCGGGGTGAGAGGATTCGAACCTCCGGCCCCCTGCCGTACGGTCCCTGCGCCGCCCGCGCGCCTCGGCTTCGCCTCGCCCCACGGCCCGCTCCGGGCTTTCGCCCTCAGGGGCGGCCCGGCTTCGCCGTTCCGAGGCGGCTGCGCCGCCCACCGGAGGTCCGAACCTCTCACCCCAACCAAAAAGACCCCGTCACTGACGTGACGAGGTCGATTTATGGTCGGGGTGAGAGGATTCGAACCTCCGGCCCCCTGCTCCCGAACTACCGGTGCTGGTCGATTCCAGGCGGGTCGTCAGGTTCGTCCGTGCACCGAGGAGCATGGAGAGGCACCGGGGAGCACTGGTTTGCTACCCATGGGTAGCAGCGCTTCGCGACCAAGCCGGGTCTGCATTCACCCAACCCCACAGAGCGCGCCGATGATCCGCTAGAGTGGGTTGAGGTAGGACTCCATGCGCTTGCTCTTCTCGCTGCTGTTCGTCAGCGGCTGTTTCATCGGCCAATCCGCCCACGACGAACGCGTCCGTCCCTTCGGCGACTTCGATCTCGATGGCGATGGCGTCTACGACGAGGTTCGCGGCGGCGACGACTGCGATGAAAACAACGCGGATGTCGGTGTGGGCCTGCCAGAGCTCTGCGATGGCATCGACAACAACTGCGACGGGGTCGTCGACGAGGACCTAGTCGTCACGGGCTACATCGATGCCGATGGGGACGGAAGGGGCACCGGCGAAGAGGTGGAGTACTGCGTGGGAGACCCCGCCTATGCCGCCAGCTCCGACGACTGCGACGACTCGAACGCCGCGGTGTACCTCGGCAACGAAGAGATCTGCGACAACTACGACAACGACTGCGACGGCACCGTCGACAACGACTTGACCATCGTCTGGTACGCGGACACCGATGGAGACGGCTTCGGTGATGCGGACAACAGCGCCGAGCTCTGCCTGGGTGGCGATGGCTGGGTTAGCGACACATCGGACTGCGACGACACCCTCGCTGGGGTCAACCCCGATGCGGACGAGGTCTGCGGCGACGGCCTCGACAATGACTGCGACGGCGATGTCGACAGCGACTCCCCCGAGTGGATTGCGGTCTACACCGACGCAGATGGGGACGGCTGGGGCGACGGTGCGGCGACCTATGCCTGCGGGGCGAGCGCCGGGTTCTCGGACCTCGATGGCGACTGCAACGACGGCGACGCCGACATCAGCCCGGATGCCGAAGACACATGCGGTGATGACGTCGACAACAACTGCAACGACTTCGTCGACGACGGCACGGACTGGGCCTGGTACCTCGACGAGGACGGAGATGGCTTCGGCAGCGACGGCATCCAGGTCGACGCCTGCTTTGCGCCCGGTCCGGATTGGGCGAGATCGAACACGGACTGCGATGACACCGTGCCGGCGATCAATCCCGATGCGATTGAGCAGTGCAACGGCATCGACGACGACTGCACCGGGGTGGTCGACGACAACCCGCCCGTCGCGACGTGGTGGTCCGACGTCGATGGCGACGGCTTTGGCGATCTGGACGCCCCCTCCAACCTCTGCACGCCCGACCCGGCCACCCACGTGCAGAACACTCAGGACTGCGACGACAGCAAGGCGGATGTGAGTCCGGTGGGCGTCGAGAACTGCGCCAACGTCGGTGTGGACAACGACTGCGACGGAGACGACGCCGATCCGCCCATCGACCCCATCACCTGGCATCTCGACGACGATGGCGACACCTTTGGGGAGATCGGCGGCACCACGGCGGTCGCCTGTACAGCGCCGGCGAACCACGTCGAGGACGACACGGACTGCGACGACGGCGCTGCGGCCATCAACCCCGGCGCAACCGAGCTCTGCAACGACGTCGATGACAACTGCAACGGCGATACGGACGGCGATGCGACGAACAAGACGACGTTCTCGGTCGACACCGACGGCGATGGCTTTGGGCACAAGACCCAGACGGTCGAGGCCTGCGATGCGGCTGATGGCATGGTCGTCGACAACACGGACTGCGACGACTCGGTGAACACGATCTACCCGGACGCCGAAGAGTTCTGCAACGAGGTCGACGACGACTGCGACGGTGAGGTCGATGAGGACGGCGCCACCCCCGCCACGTGGTACCTCGACGACGACGGCGACGGCTTCGGCTTGCTGGGCACGACCATCGTGGATTGCACGCAGCCCACCGACTACGTCCTGGACAGCCGCGACTGCGATGACCTGCGAGCCGACGTCAATCCGGACATGCCGGAGCTGTGTTCGACCGTCGATGTCGACGACGACTGCAGCGGTGTCGCCGACGAGGCTGCGGACGCCATCGATACGACGAACTTCTACCTCGACGGCGATACCGATGGCTACGGGGAAGAGGGCTCATCTCCGGACGCGCAGTGCGTTGCCCCGAGTGGCTGGGTCGCCGACAACACCGACTGCAACGATGACGACGAGGACATCAGCCCCGGGGACCAGGAGCTGTGCGCCACGGCCGGCGTGGACGACAACTGCGACGGTTCCACCGACGAAAACACCGCCTTCGACGCGGGCACCTGGTACTCCGACCTCGATGACGACGACTACGGCGACCCCGCGACTGGTGAGCAGCGCTGCCTGCCATCAGCGGTGCAGGTGGCCGACGACAATGACTGCGACGATGGTGCGGCGGCGGTCAATCCCGGCGCCCTGGAGCTGTGCAGTACGGTGGGCATCGACGACAACTGCTCCGGCGCCAGCGAAGAGGACACCGCCGACGACGCGCTCACCTGGTTCCTCGATGGGGACGCGGATGGTTCTGGGCTGACGGACAGCACCCAGGACGCGTGTGTGGTTCCGTCCGGCTACTCCGCCAGCGACGGCGACTGCGACGACTCGAACAACACCATCTACCCCGGCCAGACGTCGCTCGCGTGCGATGACGCCACCGACAAGAACTGCGACACCGTCGTCGACAACGATGGCGACGGCGACGGCTACTCTCTCGAGAGCTGTGGCGGCACGGACTGCGACGACACGGACGCTGCGTTGAATCCAG
>CAYYHT010000429.1:0-6879 GCA_964471355.1 uncultured Enterobacteriaceae bacterium | reverse complement strand
CGACCGCGAACGAGAGCATGCCTCCCTGCGAAAACCCCGTCACGATCGGCTTTCCCGCCTTGGGGTGAGCCCGCATCAACTCACGCAGCAGGACGGCCACCTCATCTGCGGCCGCCCCAACAGCCTGTTCTTGGACGGTCGCACCCTGCTCGCGAATCTGTGTAGGAAACCAGCTCCAGCCCGGTCCATGGGCCGTAGGTGCCTGTGGGAAGACCAGACGGCTGTGGCCGGAATAGGCCCCAAACAGCTGCGTGAATCCCGACGCATCGCCACCAAGCCCATGCATCGCCACCACAATGGGCGAGTGGGCGGGTCCCTGCATGGTCTCAATACGTACCAGCGGCGAGATGATCGATTCGGGCGGCGGAGCAGGCTGACGACAGGCCAACACGAGCAGCAGCGCCGAGAGGACAAACACTGGCAGTCGCTTCAACATTTGTCGGGGATGCTCATGGCTGAAGCGCAGTATCCCTCGTTAGAACGACTGCGCCAATGCGCACCCCCTACGCCATCGTTGCCGCAGTCACTACCGCATTTATGCTGGCATGTGGCGGCGCGGCTGCCCCAGAGCTTCCACCGGCCCCGGTGGTGGCAGAACCGCCCGCACCACCGCCGCAGCCCACCCCCCCGGTGCCGGTCACACCGCCCGTCAAAAAGAAGCGGGCTCCAAAAGCCCCCAGCGTGGCACCGCCACCCGCAGAACGAGTGAGCGCCGACGAGGGGCTACTGCAGCTGAACGAGGGACTAGACGGCGGTGGCACGACGACCGACCTCGGCGGCCTAGCCCTGACCGCCGCGCCAGTGGACGGCGAGGTCGACCTATCGGCGGACCGCACAGAGCCGCTGGTCAAGCCCTCGACCTACACCCTGGTGGTTCGGTCCGTTGACGGCGAATGGGTCGACATACGGGTCGATGGCAAGGTCGTGCTCGAGCTCCGGAACCTCGCTGAGGGCTCCAGCCGCCTGACCGATGGCACACACGTCGTCGAGGTCTGCGAATGGGGAACCAGCACGTGCTTTGCCAAGGCGCAGTTGACGACCGGATCGGCAGAGCGCATCGTCATCGGCGTCGGCGAAGACCTCCCAGTCAGCTGCTACGACGCGTCGGACTGCCAACCGCTCTAGTGGGTTGAGTCGGAGGTTCCCCAAGGAGCGGAGAGCTTCGTCTCGCCGTCGACCCGCTGCAACGGCGAGACGAAGCTCGCCGCTCCTTGCTCGACAACGCTCCGGACTTCGAACTCACCCCACTGGCACTAGGTCGGCTCACGGATAGGCTTCAGCCAACAGCTCGACGATGAGCGCGTCGGACTCTTCCGGATTGAAAGAGTTTCGAATTGAGCGAATGCTCAAGTCTTTCCCGATGATCACATCCCGAGGGTAGGGAAATCCCACCCCTGCCGGGAACGCGAGTGTTGAGAACGATCCCGTGTCCTGCAGCAATGGGAAGGTCACGCCCGTCTGTTCCTTGAAGTCTGCGATCGCGGCGGGGTCCTCGCCCGAGTAGACGCCGTAGACCAGCACGTCATCATCGGCGTACGGCAGATGGATCGCCGCATCGAGGTCTGGCAACTCCAGACCGCAGATGGGTCAAAACAGCGCGAAGTAGGCGACCACAGTGACCTTTCCCGCCAGATTTTGGATGTCTGGAGAGCAACCAGAATGAGGCGGCGGACAGGTCGGATCCAAGAACGCGAACGATGACCCGATGGTCTCCCCCACGTTGAGCCGCGTCGAATCGGACACGTACACCGGAAGCTCGGCGACAGCTTGGTTGGGGTCAGGATCGTCAGTCAGCAGCGTCAGTGTCTGCTCTCCGCTGACACCGGCGGTGGGCGTGTATTCCAGCGTCACAACCTCGGAGCCACCTGGATCGACGACAAGCTGTGCCGGAACCGGCTCGATCGTCGCCGGCACGTTGGTCGACAGGTCGACAGTCAGCGGCAGAGAGCCGATATTCTGGACGCGAAACGTCCGGTTGAATGCCACATCACCCCAGAAATCGAACAGGTCTTCGGTGATCCACAGGTCCGGCGACACCCGCCCAGGCCGGTAGCGCAGCGCATACAGGTCAAGCCACTCGGACGCGAACACCACATCCCCGGAGATGGCGACCCCGAGGTCTTGCTCAAACCGGCCATAGGCGCGAGTCTTCTGCGTACCCAGTAGTTCAAGAGTGGCCGAATCGCGCACCTGTACATGGCTCCATGCAGCCAACGCGAGCACATCGCCGTCCACGTCAACAGACTGGATTGAGCCCAGCGTCTGCTGATGCGCCAACTTTGCGGGGTTGGTGGGCATGCTGGCGTCAAAGACGTTGAGTCCATCGAGGCCCAAGGCCACATAGGCACGTCCGCCCTCGACCTCGATGTCCCTCCCCTGCCCGTCAAGGGCAACCGTGGCGGCGAGTGTTGGACTCGCGGGGCTTGAGATGTCGACCACCTGGACCTGGTGACCGTCGGTCACCCATGCGTAGTCACCCTCGATGTCTAGCTTCAGCGCGTTGTCGAACCCTCCAAGCGACGCCAGGAAGGTGGGCACTCCCTCTGCGTCGGTCTGGTAGACGCGCAAGCCGCTGGCATGGGCCGCCACATACACAAACCCGTCCCGATACCGAACCCCCTCAAACAGGACAAAACGGTCACGAATCTGGTCGATCTCCGTGGGCGAACCTGCAGCGTCGATGTGGTAGGTGCCCAAGAATGGCAGTTCTAGCCAGGAGTCGCCGTGATGCGTGAGGTAGATGACGCGGGTGCCATCGGCGAGAATCGGGCCGATCCCAGTGTTCTGACAGCGCGCCGACGCGTAGCCCCCAAGTGACATGTTGGTGGGGTCGCTGATGTCGTTGATGGTGACGCCAAACCCGCCACAGGAATAGGCGAACCGGTCGTCAATCTCGACCTCGACCGCCTCGATGGTGGTCGCAACTCCAATACGAGGAAGCGACGGCCCAAATGGATCGGTGTCGGTGTCCGCATCGGAGTCGCCATCTGCATCCGAGTCACTGTCAGCATCGGCATCGGCATCTGAATCGGCATCGACGTCCGAATCGGCATCGGTGTCCGATTCATCGAGGTCCGGCCCAGGCGACGAGACACATCCCGTCACAAGCATCATCCAGAGTCCCGCAGTCCACACCATCGTTCATTGATGTTGCACCGGGTGCGCTGGTTTCACCAGACCATCTCTTGACGCCTACCCCGAAACCTAGCCATAGCGCACCGGTCGCAACAGATGCGGCCCCACCGCATCAGGAATGCCCATGTCCAACCGCATCGAGCCCGCAGCGGACCTCAATCTGGTCCCCATCATGAACCTCGTCACCATCCTCATTCCCTTCCTGCTCATGGCAGCATCATTCGTCTCGCTGGCCGTCATTGACAGCGCCCTGCCGGCCATCTGCGCCACGGGATGCGGTGAGGACAAACCCGGGCCGCCGGTTGAGCACCTGCGGTTGTCCGTGCTGATCACGACGGCCGGCTTTGCAGTCTCGGGTACGGGGGCTCCACTTGGCGTCGAGACGGACGAGAATGGGACCGTACCAGTGCTATGCCCCGGCGCCTGCGTGAGCTGGGAGGACTATCCGCACGCCGAACTGTCCAAGGTACTCGTGGACGTCAAAGATGCGCATCCAACGGCCACCGAGGTCATCATCGTGCCCGGAGGAAAGGTCGACTACGCCACGTTGATCAAGACCATGGATACGACCCGGGCAGCCGGCAAGCGGGAGCTGTTCCCTGGGGTCGTCATCGCGGGGGGCGCGAACTGAGGTCGGCACGAATGGCGAGCGGGCCGCGGACTTCGTAGCCCGCGGCCACATAGAGCTCGACGGGCCAGCTGGAGTCGACGGCTAGCGTCTCTAGGCCCGCACCGGGAAGCCGTGGCATCGGATCGAGCCGATGCCGGAGCGCCCACAGCAGCACCCGCCAGCGCACAGCCTTGTCTGTCAACGCCTGCGGCACCCACAGCAGACGCTGGCCGAAGTTCACGCCGAGGGCTTGCAGGGCCGTCCGTTCGTCGCTCGTCATCGCCTTCAGCTCGCGACGCACCGCCGACACCGGCACCGAGCCCAGGTGGCGCTCCAGTAGATACAGCAACGCCCGACCTGCATGCTGCAGACCCTCGCCACCCTTGCGCAGCGGGCCCACCAGCACATCGACCTGGTCGCGCACCCGTCGCTCGAGCCGCACCCGCAGCTGCTGGCGATTCGCCGGGGCAGCATCCGACATGCCGATCAGCTTGATGTGTGGCCGGAACACATCGTCAGATCCCACAAGTCGAGCCACGGTCTGGCCGGCGAAGTGCATGCGTCCATCGAATGCCACCTCGACGGATCCATCAGGAGCGTCCAAGACCCTCGCGGCAGGCGCACTAGGGACTCGATGCCGCCTCTCGGTATCCACAAAGCGCTCTGTCAGTCGCGCATGAAGTGCGTCAGAGAGACGATCTTCAACGGTGCGCGCACGCTCCTGCCACTGCTTTGGGTCCCGCATCCAATCGCGCTGAAACGACAGATATGTCCATGTCCTCACGAATGCAATTCGGGCCATAAGGGTATCGATGTCGCCGTCAGTTCGGTCCAGGCGCGCAATGCGTCCCGCGACCCAGCTGTCCGGAAGTACGCCATCCCGCCGAAGGTAGCCAAACACTCGTCCGAGCAGCTCAACGTGCGAGCCTGTGAGCGTCTTTCGATAGTCGGGAACCTGGCAAATTTGCCAAAGCAGGCGCACCCCATCTGGGTCGCTGGCCAGGTCCTGGACCTCGGCGCTGCGTGCCAAGTCCTCGAGCGCCCCCTGGTCCTCTCCCTGCTTGTCCAAGATGAGGCATCGAAGGTTTGGCCGGCGCCGCAGGCTCGCCAGCAGGGCGTCCACTGACCTGAAGTCCAGATCGCTATTTCTCCAGAAGACCTGCTCCTGCACGGCGAAGTTGTGACGCTCGATCGCCGACACCACATCTGGCTCGAGCGGACCCATCGCTTTTGTGCTGCCAAAGGTGCCATCTCGGCGGTGGCGTCCGGCTCGACCGGCAATCTGGGCCAGCTCGGCGGTCGTCAGCTTCCGATGCCGTCGGCCGTCGTATTTCTGAACCGCACTAAAGCTGACGTGGTCCACGTCGAGGTTCAGTCCCATGCCGATGGCATCGGTCGCGACGATGTACTGCACCTCACCCGCTTGGTACATCGCCACCTGGGCATTGCGCGCCCGCGGTGAGAGTGCCCCCAGAACCACCGCGGCCCCTCCTCGGCGCGAACGCAGGCGCTCGGCAATTTCGTAGACATGGTCGGCCGAGAACGCGACGATCGCGGACCGCTTGGGCAATGCGCGAAGTTTGTGGACGCCCGCATGCGTGAGCTGCGACATGCGCGGCATGGAGTCAATGAGCGCCCCCGGCACCAGCTGCTCGACGAGGCCCGCAATGGTGTCCGAGCCCAAGAACATGGTCTCGAACAAGCCGCGTGCGTGCAGCAGCCGGTCGGTGAACACGCGCCCGCGCTGGCGGTCGGACGCCAGCTGAATCTCATCGACCGCCAAGAAGGCAACTCGCTTCTCGGGCATCGCCTCGACGGTGCAGATCCAGTAGCGAGCCGCCGGCGGCAGGATCTTCTGCTCACCGGTCACAAGGGCCACTTGATCGGTCCCCTTGCGGGCCACGACCCGGTCGTAGACCTCGCGCGCCAGCAGGCGCAACGGCAGCCCGATCATTCCCGAGCGATGTTGCAGCATGCGCTCGATCGCGCGATGGGTCTTGCCTGTGTTGGTCGGCCCGAGAACGGCCGTGATCTGCGGCGGCTCATCGAAGCCAGGAATCCGAGCCATGCGCAGTCGTAACGAGCACGCCGCTTGTGGCTACTCTCCGAAGTCCGGGAAGCAGATCAACACATCGCCATTGGCCACACGAAACCGGAACCCGGCAGCGCCCATGCGATGCGTAAAGCGAATCTCAATTGGGTACACACCCGAATCAATCTGTCGGTTGATGGTGATCGCTTCGAACTCTTCGGAGCCTTCGACCGAGGCAATGACCTCGTCGTTCAGCAGAATCCAGGCGTCACTGCTGGCTGCCAGCACCATCTCGACGTTGCTGTCGTCATAGGCGCGCAGCCAGGCATTCCACTTGACGCTGTAGTAGGCCGGGTCGTCCTCGATTCCCTCGTCGACCGGCCACCAGTTGGCGCCGAACTCAAGAGAGGGGTCGTACTTCTCGAACGCGATGTACTCGGCGTCCCACCAATCGAGTGTCATCGGATCGACGCCTGGCAGCGAAGCCGCGAGCGGCTCGACGTCCGGATGCGTCGGCGGCAAGTTGTAGTAGCTGGCGAACCAGCCTTGGGAGCAGGTCGTGAAGTCGGGGGGGTCGCCCACGTCGTCGACATCACCCTCTACATTGTCGACTACGGGCGGCGGCGGAGGGCGGTAGATGCTGACTTCGCCTCCACAGGAAGTGGCCGCGGCGAGGAGCAGAGTGACCGTGAGCAAGCGTCGAATCACTGTGCCTCCAGGAACTGCAAGTAGTCCGGCTTCACGCTGCATTCTATCCACTCTGTCAGCCGTCCGCGCTCATCATCGGTCGGTCCACCGCCTGGCGGCATGGCCAAGGCGGGGTCTTCGACGTTGATCGTGCGGGCCAGAATGCGCTCGGACCACTGCATCGAGTCGGTGTAGGTGTCGAAGTTGACGCCGACCGGAGCGCCATTTCGGTGGTCAGGTGGCACGATCGACGAATGGCAGCCATTGCAGAACTGCCCCAGGAATCCCGCACCGAAGTTGTCGTAGTCGAGCTCGGGTGTGTGATTGCACAGGTCGCCCGTGTCTTCTGTCCCACCCTCGCAGGAGGTGGACAGAAGAATGGCCTATACAAGAAAGAAGGGGCCTTGTACGCGCA
>CAYYHT010000428.1:0-6890 GCA_964471355.1 uncultured Enterobacteriaceae bacterium | reverse complement strand
ACACCGACACCGACACCGATTCGGACACCGACACCGACACCGACACCGACACCGATGTGCCGGCGACCGGAAACGAGGGCTCGGTCTTGCTCGAGCATCGCCTCGATGACTCCCAGCAAGCCACTGGCACCGACGTCTGGGCCATGTTCCTCGACGACCGCCAGGGCTTCGTCGGCGGCGTCGAGTGTGCGCTGTTCGGGTTGTGCCTCGACGACTGGCCGGCAACCAACGGCGACTTCGTCGTGCCGTCGACCAACAGCTTTGAGCCCATCGGCTCCACTGTCTTCGACATGGGCTCCAGCGTCGAGTTCGCGGGCATCACCGCCGCCTACAACTTCACCCCCGCCAGCCACTACGCAGCGACCAGTGCAGCAGCACCTCCAGCAGACGCCGACGTCAACTTGGTGCTGACCGGCTCGCCCTGGGGCGACTACACCGGCACAGCCGACGCCCACACCCCGTCGATTCTTCAGCCGCTGACGCCGGTTCCCGGCACGGGCCTGACTGTCATCAGCGATGAAGTCCTGACCTTCACCTGGACTCCAGGCACCGGCGACCTCTACTTCGCCCTCTACGACATCACCATCTCCGGCGAGTTGCTGCGTCTGTACAAGCTCGATGACTCCGGCACCTGGGATCTCGACCTCGCCAACGCCGGCCTTCCCGCCGGTGCGACCAACCTGGTCTTCCAGCTCTTCCGCCAGACCACCGATGACTTCGACGTGAACGGAAACAGTGTCGAAGTGGTCAGCCGCAGCATGCAGCGCTGGTACACAGACGTCATCAGCGTCGCGGGCCGCACCTTGATTGACCCGGTCGAGGTTCCCGCAGACGTCGCGGCGTCTCCGGTCATCGCTCCCGGCCTGTACTACGGGCGCGTCGAGGGCACCCTCGACAACATCAACCCGACACCGGGGCCGGGCTGCTTGGACCAGGCCGTGCCTGGCTTCGAGGGCCAGATCAAGTTCGAGGTCCCCGACGGCGAGCTGTTGAGCGTCACCTATGACCTTCCGACTGGCAGCTCCGCCATCTACTTCTTGACCGACCCGACCGATGACACCACCTGCATGGGTGGCACGGTGGGCGACGTGGCCAACTGGTACAACGACACGGGCTCGTCGGTCACCGTCTACGCGGTGCTCGACGCGACCGATGCGACTGGCCTGTTCCTGCTCGATGTCGACATCAAGCCGGTCAGCTTCGTCGCGACCACCGACCTATGCGCCGATGCCGCTGCGCTGTCCATTACCCCTCCGGGCAGCTACTTCGGAGCCCTCACCGGCAATACCGACGCGCTGACCTCGGACTTGTTTGGCGGCTGCACCGGCTACCCGACCGAGGGCGAAGACGGCTTTATGAAGGTCACGGTGCCCGACGGCAAGCTGTTCCGGGCCGACTACAACCTCATCGAGGGCGACGCGTCCATCTACTTGGTCACCGACTGTGCTGACTTCGCGACGTGCATCTCGGGCAAGGACGACATTGGTGGTCCCACCGAGGTTCTCGAGTACTACAATGACACCGGCGCAGACATCGAGGCCTACTTGGTCCTCGACGCGTACAACACCTTCGGTGGCACGTCGGATTTCTGGTTGGACATCGAGGTGCTCGACGTCAACTTCCTGACCGCCAGCGACGACTGTGCGGGGGCGTCTTCACTGGCCAATCTGACCACGGGTACCTACCTCGGCGACCTGTCGACCTTCACCGACCAGCTCGACCCGGGTTCGGCAGGCTGCACCGGCTACGAAGCCTCCGGCGGTGAGGGCTTTGTGCCCTTCGAGCTGGCCGACGGCGAGACCATCCACCTGGTCTACGACAGTGCGTCGGACGGCTCGTTGTACATCGTCAGCGACTGCACCGACGCCTCGACCTGCCTGATTGGCGTCGACGAGTTCGGCTTCCCCGAAGAGATCACGTACACAAACAGCACCGGTTCGACTCAGAACTACTTCGTGGCGCTCGATGGCTGGCTCAGCACCAGCACGTTCAACCTCGAAGTCGAGATCTACTAGGTTCTACCAGGGATTCGCTGCGATTCCACGCAGCGGATCGACCTCCCAGACAATCAAGTCTTCCTCGGGCGGCGGCAGCTTGACCTTGCTGCGGCTCTTGGGCTCAATCGGCTGGGCGACCAAGTGAGAGCACTCGAGCCCCTCGCGATGTACCTGCTGTGCAAAGGCAAAGGCCATGCGCAGCTGACGTGATTCGCGCTCGACCTTGGCGTGCTGTCCGGTCATCACCGCAGGCACCAAGTCGCGGTGTGCGGTCTCCATAGTGCGCAGCATCTGCCTAGCGATGTGCTCCTTGCCATCGAGGCAGCCCACTCGGTCTGGGTCGTCCTCGTACAGCGCCAGGCCGTACCAGCCGGCAAGGTCGGTCACGATGAGCCGTGCCTCGGCTGTCGCGTCGACGCCAAAGGCCAGCGTGTCCGCGGGGGAGCGGCTGCGCTCGTTGAGCAGCTTCATGTCCGAGGCTTCTTGGGCCAGGGCGGGGGTCGATGCGGCAATCGACAAGATAAAAACGGATAGCAGCGCGCGCATGATGGCGTTCTCCGAGAGGGAGGGGACATCAGCTACGTTTCGTCAGCTCTGTGGATCCTTCACACCAATCGGCGTCCGATCACTCGGCGTACTTGTCGAGCAGCACATCGGTGTCGCCGATGACCACGTAGTACCAGCCCAGCGAGTTCAGCCGGTTGTAGAAGATCATCTTGTCGCCGATCTCGTCCTTGCCCGACTTGCGTTTGTCGATGGCGGTGCGGATCTCGGGGTAGTCGAAGTCTTTGAGGCGCAGTGGACGCGGCTTGAGCTGTCCGCCGCGGATCTTGACGTCTTTCTTGGACGAGGTGACGACGATGCGACCCTTGTTGTCGACCAACAAGAACTCGGCACGGTTGTCGTCGTCGATCTTGGACGCGAACAGGTCGTCGATGACCAGCAGCTTGTCGATGATGTAGCCAAAGGTCATCTCGACCGCGACGGTGCCTACGAAGCTGCCATCGTGGTCGTACAGGCCTGTAGCACACGGCAGAATGGCGCCGAGTCCGAAGTAGTCCGGGTACGGAGCGCCCCAGGTCGGGACCTTCTTGTTCTTGGCCAGCGTGTACCAAGGTCGCTCGCGGGGGTCCCACTGCTCGGGGTAGCCGCCGTGGCCCGGGTAGCCGACATAGAGACCATTCTCGAGGCCGACGTGCGCCCAAGCGAGGGGCACTCCGATGTCACCAATCAGGCGACGTGCCTGTTTGTCGGGGGAGTCTGCCTTGTTCTCGGCCTTGCTGCGCAACAAGATGCGTTTCTGGTGCCGGCGAATCGGCTCGAGACGTCGCATCGACACTTGCACATTGCCTTCGGAAACTCCCTTTGGCAGGAAGTAGGCCGGCTGGTCGATGTTGATGTCCATGCCATAGACCTTGGACTTGAACGTGCCATCGGGCGTGACCTCGCCGTCCCAGTCGCTGCTGTAGTGGATGCTCTCGGGAGACATCTCTCCGGACTGCAGCATGTCGGTGGCTGTTGCCTTGGCGACTCCGAGCAGGCCTTCGTACTGAATGAACGTGCCGTCGATGATCGAGGACTGCTGGGCGATCATCGTATTGATGATCTGAATGCGCGACTCGCGGTCGTTGGCGACCTTGGTCTGGTAGGCCGACCAGAACAGCGACAAGATGACCAAGCTTGCCAACAGCGCAAAGCCGCCCATGACGCCCAGAGCGGTCATCTCTTTGTGGCGGTTGAGGAAGCGGAAGAACTTCTGAATCACGTTGTCGGGCTTGGCCCGCGTCTCGTCACCGCGCAGGTAGCGCTGGATGTCTTCGCCGAGGTCCGCCACGGTCGCGTAGCGATCTTTGGTCTCGACAGCACAGGCCCGCAGCGCAATGGCTTTGAGCTCTGCGGGAATCTTCTGGCCGGACTTGTAGTGGACCAGCGGATTCTTTTCGCCGTCTTGCTGACGCATGACGATCTTGAGAGGCGCCTTGCCGGTGACGGCCTGTTTGAGGCTGATGAGTTCGTACAGAATCAGGCCGAGCGCGTACTGGTCAGAATACCCGTTGAGTTCGTCGTTACGCCCGTGTGCCTGTTCGGGGGACATGTACTGTGGCGTGCCGATGATCAGCTCGCCCTCTTCTTCGGGGGGCTGGGTCAACGTGACCGGCTCTTCGCCCTCTTGGTGCACATCGTTGTTGAACACCGATGAGATGCCCCAGTCCATGACGTAGACTTCGTCGTATGGCCCGATCATGATGTTTTCGGGCTTCAGGTCACGGTGCACCACACCGCGCCGGTGCGCGTAGTGCATGGCCTCGCACACATAGATGAAGAACTCGAGTCGACGGGTCAGCGCGTGCCCGTCGTCCATGGGCTGCTTGCCGTCGCAGATGGCGTGACACTCGAGGATGATGTCCTCGAAGGTGCGTCCGCGGACCATCTTCATGGAATAGGCGAGCTCGCCCTTGTCGGTGGCTTCGAGGCCGTAGATCGGAATGATGTTCGGGTGTTCGAGCTGGGCGGTGATCTGGGCTTCACCGATGAACTTGCTGGACAGCGGCGATGCAGCGATCTCAGCGGACATGGTCTTGAAGGCCACGACACGGTTCAAGTCGAGGTCGCGTGCCTTGAGCACGGCACCCATGGCGCCTTGGCCAAGCTCGCCAATGAATTCGTAGCCCTTGCCGGCGATGGCTCCGCCGCCGCCAGCCTTTTGCTTGCGAATCTTGCGGTCTTTGGAGTTCCGCTTGCGCGCGCCGGTGTCGGTCTCACCGGTGCCGCGTGCCTTGCGTCGCTGACCGGTGCGGGCACCCGTGCGGGAGCCTTCGCGTCGCTCGCGCTTCTTTTTGGGCGCGTCGGGCTCTGGGTTGGTGTTGTTGCCTTCTTTGTCCATGACGTAGGTGCCCGAAGGGGTCTCATCCATGTCGTCGGCGTTTTCGTTCTCGGCGTCCGCCTTCATGTCTTCGAGGGCCGCGGTTCCCGACTTGGCACTGGGAGTCAGGTTTGGTGGTGGTCCCGATGCGTTGGTCGGAGCGTCGTCGACGTCCTCATTGTCGTCAGCAGCAGCGGACTTCGGAATCTTGACGGCGGTCGGTTCGTCTTCGAAGGTCTCGTTCCCACCCTTCGTGGGGGGACCGACGCGCGGGGGCGCGGGTGCCGGCGTGGCTGTCTTGCCCAGGCCCGCGGGAACTGGTGGCGGGCCGGGTGCGGCGCCCGCTGCCTTCTCTTCGTTGTCGAGCTCTCTGCCGATGATGGCCTCGATGAGGTCGCTCTTCTTTTTCTTGCCCGGCGATTTTCCGAAGAGGCGCTCGTACTCTTTTTTGAGTTGCGCGACCTTCATCGCGTTCAGCGTCTTGGCGCGCTGAGCGGGGGTCGGTTTTGGGCCGGCCAACTTGCCGGCCAGGATGGCATCGAACGTCGCCTTGTCGATGAGTTCGCCTTCGAAGAGGAGATGGACGAAACCCGTCACATCCTCTTCTCCAGTCTCCTGGATGAAAGCCCCGTAGAGGGCCTCCAGGTCGTCATCGATAGACGGTTGTAGGGCTGCCTTGATGTCTTCGAACTGCATCGGCACCAGTAGGGCTCCTGCTATGCGCACGCGAGAGAACGGACCTTACCACGGTGATTCGGTTTCATGGATGTCGGGGTCGATGAGCAAGACAGTTGCAAAGCGGCGTGCTCGGCGGAACTGCGTGGTCGCCAATGCGCCACCGCTCAGACGTTTGTTGAGGGTTTCTAAAGGCCGGGTTGAGCACAGCTGGTCCACGTCGGTCCGCTTTCGGTCAACGATACGCCACACCCCGATATGCCTTGGAGCGATGTGCTTTTTCATCGAAAGAGCGATGCGCCCCATTGTGATCCGCGGGTTCAATTCCAGTGGACAGACCAACTCTAGGCTCGAGGTTCCCTGCACGATCATTGCGTCGATACCTGCGGGACCGGTGAATCCGAGCTTCGCCATCTCGGTGCCAACTTGGGTGGCGACGGCCTCGAGTTTCCGCTCGACCTGTCGTGGCTGCTGGCCATCGCCGTGCAGAAAACGCCGCAGGCGAGTGGGGAGGCCTGCGTCCAGCGGCCCGCAGATGGCTCCGAGGAAGCGGCCAGCGTCGTCGGTGAGGAATCGGGTGACGCCGTCGATGCGAATCTGCCCGTCAGCCTGAACGGTGAACTGCACCGACAGGTCCACGACGCGCGTGAGCCAGGGTTCCACGACGACGCAGCCCTGTTTGGTGAGCGTGCGGGCGAGCCAGGCTTCAAGGTGCGGGTCGGTCCTGTCGGCGCTCACCCGGCGTCGAGCTTGTCCAGAGGTGCTGAATGGTGCCTTGATCACCGATTGAGGGTGCTCTGCGGCGGCGGCAATGGCCTGGGCGACCTCGGTACAGACGATGGCGCCGTGCCTAAACGCGGCGATCCAAGCCTTGGAGTACAGCGGACGCGTCGCTTCATTCCACCGGACGTCGAGGCGGGCCGCCACGTGCGGACTCCAGCCCCAAGGATTGAGGGAGGCGGGGGTTTCGTCGACCAGTTTTTCGCCGGTTACGAATCGCGGAATGGTGAAGTGTGCCGCGTCTAGGGTCGCCAGCCATGCCGGATCCGGAGCCTCGGACACCAGCACCACGTCGTCCTCGCAGCACAAGAACATCGGAATGGTCTGCAGGTCGTGCTTGAGGTCCCGCACCACCGCAGATGAGGTGTGGCTGCGCCCATGGGCCACCTGAGCCTCGACGTCCGGCTCGAACACGAACACGTCGGGCCGGCGTCCGCGGGAGTGTCGAAACAGCCGGACGCGCTCGATGAAGTCGTCGTCAAAGCCGGCTGCCCGTCGCCCAGTCCGGTCGAATCCGGGTCCCCGAGCACGGGCTGGGGTCAACACTCCTTGCAGGTGGCCGGTCCACACATCCC
>CAYYHT010000427.1:6456-6892 GCA_964471355.1 uncultured Enterobacteriaceae bacterium | reverse complement strand
CTCATCTCGCGAAGTTCGAGAGCAGGGGGAGACTGACCAGCGCCGGGAACAACGGCAACAGCCTGCCCAGGACCTGCAGCGCCCGCGGATTGTTGGGCTCGATGTCCAGCGCCTTGCGGACCTCTGCCTCCGCGTCATCGAGACTGTCCGAACCGGCGCCATACCAGGCCCGCTGCAGCATCAAGCGAACAAGCTCGGCCCGTGCGTCAACAAAGGTCGGGTCCTGGGAAATGGCCCGGCGCAGAGCGGCGTCCGCTTGGTCGTACCGCGCCTGATCGTAGTTCGCGATGATCTCGCGTCCTTGCACAAAGTCACTCCACGCCATGCGGCGCTCAGGGGGCACTTCAGGGTGGTCCGGAGGCGGGCCGAACTCATCGACAAGCCCGTGGGCAGCCCGACCGGTGGGACCCGTCACGGTGCCCTCGGGACCCGACGC
>CAYYHT010000427.1:0-6446 GCA_964471355.1 uncultured Enterobacteriaceae bacterium | reverse complement strand
CAGTGTCTGTCCAGATGACAGACGCGTCCTCGGTGAACACGACAGAGAGCTGAACGGTCAGCCCGTCGTCGGCAGGCGAGATGCGGCCCTCGACCACGGCGTCCACGTTCAGGTCTTCGCGCAGCTGCTCCGCGGAGGGTGGCTTGTCGTAGCGGCCGAATGCGCTCTGGGAGATGACCTTTGGCCCGTCCGCGGCAGCGAGGGCAAAGGTGAGGTCGGACGCCAACCCGTCGCCCAGCCAATCGCCGAGGCCTTCCCCATGAACCGCAAGAGGCCGGACCACAATGGTCTGCACCCGGTCGATGGGTTCGGCGGCATCGACCATCGGTTGGGAATTGGGCATCGCGCTGAAGGCGACACCGGCCAGCACCGCCCCCAGTCCCAGCACACCGGCCGCTAGTCCGACACTGGTTGGCATCGCGGCGGCATTCGGTCGAGAACCCGCAGGTGGCTGCGGGATCACCGGCCCCGGCTCGTCGAGGTCGAAGACCTGTGTGGTCCAGGTGTCACCAGCGACCGGCTCGGTCTGGCCGTCCAGGATCTGCAGCAGGGTCTCGCAGTCCGGAATGCGGCGCTGCCGGTGAGGTTGGAGCGCCCCCCGGATGGCGACCTCGATGTGCGCCGGCAGATCGGGACGTCGAGTGCGTGGCGCCGCATAGGTGCCCGCGGCTGCCGCCTTGACGACCTCAAGGGTGTCGGGCCCGGTGAACGGTTGCGACCCGCAGTACATCTCGTAGAGCATCACGCCAAGCGCGAAGATGTCTGCCCGACTGTCCACATCCTTGGCCTGCCGAATCTGCTCGGGGGCCATGTAGCCCGGGGTGCCCATGCCAAAGCCGGTCTTGGTCAGGCCCTCGGCCTCGGTGTTCTTGGCGATGCCAAAGTCGGCCACCTTTGGGGTCTGGTTCGGCCCCATGATGACGTTCGCAGGCTTTAGGTCGCGGTGAACCAGCCCGGCTTGATGGGCCGCGGCGACCCCGCTGGCGATGGCCCGAAAGACCCGCTCCTTGTCTTCATCTGACGGAGCCCCGTCGAGCCAGCTGCCAAGCGTTGGACCATCGATGAACTCCATGACCAGCGCCGGTCTGCCCTCGACCTCGAATACGTCGTGCACGGCGACCACGTTGGGGTGCCGCAGCGTGGCCTGGTAGCGGCCCTCACTCGCAAACCGCTCCCGCAAGACGTCCGTCACCAAGTCCAGCACCTTCAGTGCGTGGACCGAGCCCAGCTCTTCATGGCGCACCCGGTAGACCGTGGCCATTCCACCTGAACCCAGCGTGCTCTCGACGATGTATCGACCGACCAGTTGACCGGGTGACAGCGGCATGGGCCACCATACTCCACCCCCGGCGACGGCTGCCTTGCCCATGGACCCGCGCTGCTCAACGACGCACACAGCGCCGTGCAATCACGCATTCAAGCCGACTACGGCATCTGAACCGGGCGATCGACCGCCCGGCCAGCAAACGGTGGACGTCCGTTGCGCCGGGACTAGGTTGTGCCCCCACCTCGGAAGGCCCCATTGAACATCCTCGTCACCGGCGCAACCGCCGGCATCGGCACAGAAACCGCCCGTCAGCTGGCGGCCATGGGGCACACCATCGGCGTGCACGGCCGCAGTGCTCAGAGCTGTCAGAATGCCATCGAGGACATCGCAGGCACGGTGCCATCCGCCTCACTGCGCGCCGAGGTGTGCGACCTGAGCTCTCTTGCCAACGTCCGCGCGTGGGCAGCCCGCCTGCGCGACCAAGAGCCCCTCGACATCATCGTGCACAACGCTGGAGTGTGGACCAACGAGCGGCAGCAGACCGTCGAAGGCCTGGAGCTGATGTGGGTGGTCAACCACCTCGCACCCTTTCTGCTGACGACATTGCTGCTCGACCAGCTGCTTGAGCGCCCCGCAGGTCGAGTGATTGGCGTGTCTTCCATCGGCCACCGCTCCGGCGTCATCACCTTCGAGGACCCCAACCTGGCCGAAGGCTTCACGCCAGTGCGGGGCTATTGCCAGTCCAAGCTCGCAAACGTCCTGTTCACGCAAGAGCTGGCCCGTCGGACCGCCGGCACCCCCCTGGTCGCGCTGTGCGGCCATCCGGGCATCGTGAACACCAAGATGCTGCGGCAGACGGGGTTTGCGAACCAACCCACCGACACGCCGGCTCATGGCGCCCGCACCAGCGTATTCCTGGCCACGGACAAAGCAGTCGCCGAGCGCAACGGTCGATACTTCGGCGATTGCCGCGAAGAGAGGCCGCTCACCTCCGACCCTGAGCTGGGCAAGCGCCTGTGGGAGCTGTCTGAAGCCCAGTGCGCACAAGCCTGACTGCGGCGGCGGCCTTCACTCCCCCGAGCGGGCCATCCACGCCACATAGGCTGGACTGCTGCGGTAGTTCTGGTTGTATTGCTTGCGTGCGCCCAGGTAGGCCTCGCTGACGCCGTGATCGAACACCTGTTCGGCGCGGTCACAGTGGCGTGATTCGCCTGTCTCGGCACAGGCGAAGGCATAGCCATGAGCAATCAGCAGGTTCAGGTCCGGCGCGGTGGGCTGACTGGTCGGGCAGCCAATCAAGTAGCTGAAGCCGGACTCATCCCAGCCCGCATCCCACATCCAGTCGTTTGCTGCGACCACGCTGTCCACGATGCGCGCGTCCCCTGTCTCGCCGTGGTAGGCCGTCAGTGCTTCATAGAGCAGCCCGGTCATGAACGGCGAGCCACCATAGGCGCCAACGTCCGGGCATTCATCGCTGTCATGGGCGTATAGATGGTGGATGTACCCGCCTTGAGAGTGTTCGGCCTGGGTAGCCAGCAGGTTGTCGACCCAGCCATGGGTCGGCGCCATGGCGCTGCGGTCAAAGGACCTCGCATAGACGACCGTGCCCAGCAACGGGAAGGCCGACCGGCGCTCGGTCCAGAAGTTCTCGTCTGACGCCGCATAGAAGTACCAATCGTCGTCCCAGTTCGACGACAGATAGGTCGCCATGCGCCCCGCCACGACGGCGGTCTCAGGGTCGCCGTTGAGCAACCAATCCGCCTCCATGGCTCGCAGGTACAGATATCGAGGCTCGGTGCGCCCGTTCATCTGCCCGCTCGCCTCGATCTGGTCGTCTCGGTAGTGCACCAGCTCTCGACGCGCCCAGCTGTATGTGTCGGTGTCGCCGGTCTGCAGGAACAGTAAATACCAAGTCAGCGAGGTGGAGTAGTAGCCGTCGTAGCGCACATCGTCGCCCCAGTCGGCGTCTCCCTTCAGGTCGTCGAAGCCGCTGACGGCGCGGGACTCCCAAGTCGAGGCAAACGCGGCGGTCCCGTGGGGCACCAGCGGACCGAACGCCCCTGTCGCGGTCAGCCAAGCCGCATCGGGGTAGGCCACCGCGGCGGGCAGGGTCCAGTCAATGGGCACGGCCGAGCGGTCTGCGGTCGTGCGTGCGCCTTTGGTCGTCAGGGTGAGCTGTGCGGGCAAGGCCGAAGACTCGTGTTCGAACTGGATCAGTGCGGACTTCACGCTGCCATCAGCCCACGTCGAGATGGCGTCGGTGTACAGCGCAATCTCAACGCCCCCCTCGGCGAGCACCAGCTCGTCGGTCGACGCGACCCACCCCTGTGGAAAGGGCACCCCGTTGCTGACCACCAAGGCCCCGGTTCCACCCTCGACGGCTCGGGCGTACAGCGGGATGACAACGGGTTCTTCGGGCACGGTGGTGTCATCGGTGTCCGTGTCCACCCCATCGGTGTCGGTCTCGGTCTGAGGGCCAGTGCAGGAGAGAAGAGCGAAGAAGAACCAATGCATATGCCCAGCGTAGTGCACGCACTCCCCTTGTGTGATGCTTGCCTCGGCACCCACTCGGTCGTAGGAAGCTCACATGACCTACGCAGCCGAACAGCTCACCCCCGACGACATTCAATCGCTCACTGGCTCAACCGTGCTGGAGTTCGGCACGAACTGGTGCGGAGTGTGCATGGGAGCCCAATCACGTATCCAGCAAGGCCTGGGCGATGCGACGGTCACGCACATCAAAGTCGAGGACGGCCCCGGACGCCGACTCGGCCGCTCCTTCCGGGTCAAGCTGTGGCCGACTCTCGTGTTCCTGCGAGACGGCATCGAGGTATCCAGGGTTGTGCGACCGAGGTCCGCAGAACAGGTCGCCACCGCCCTCGCCGAGCTTGTCGACCCCTGATCTAAGGCGCCAATTCGGTGGTGCGCGTTAGCCTCCGGCCTTCGACGGAGACTCTGATGCCCAAGAAACTCGTGCTGTTCGGCGCCACTGGCCAGACTGGCCGCCATGTCCTGCCGATGGCCGTTGAGGCGGGCCATGACGTGCGCTGCTATGTGCGCTCACCCGACAAGATCCCCACCGAACTTCGCGACAACGCCCAGGTCGAGATTGTGCAGGGCGAATTCAACGACAGCGATGCCGTCGCGGCGGCGATCGAAGGTGCTGACTTCGTGATCTGTGTGGGCGGCGGAATCACGGCCACCCCCGGTCTGATGGTCGAGGTCACCAAGTCGATCGTCGCCGGCATGCGCCAGCACGGGGTCAAGCGGTTCACCTACCAGGCCGGTGCGTTCTCACCGGCGCCCGGTACACAGAACCCATTCTTTGTCGGATGGATCCTGCGTCCGGTACTGGGCACCATCTTTGGCATCAGCCAGATGCTGCATGACAACGACACCTTGATGGCGGTCCTCGCAGACGACGCGCAGGACCTGGACTGGACGGTGACGCGACCGGGGCAGATCGTCGACGAGCCCTCGACCGGCGAGCTGAAGGTGTCCGATGACATGAGCAGCAAGTGCACTTTCGTCGACCTGGCCCGCCTGACCCTGGACCTGGCACAGTCGAACGACCACGTTCGGATGTTCCCCTACGTCAACTACTAGCGGAGCGCGCGACCATGTCCGATGCGGGCTCGCCGGCCTACGACGCCGAAGACTTGGAGAGAAGCGCCCAAGGGTGCCGACGGTTCGTCCTGGCCGTTGTGGCTGTGCCGCTGCTCGGAGCCGGCGCGTACTTCGCCTACGAGGCGTATTCTCACCAGAAAGTACGGTCGGAATGGACCGTAGATGCTCATGAGTGGCGCCGCACCATTGCCGTGACAACCGAGGGCACGTGGACGGACGAGCTGTGGTGCACGACCATGAAGCAGCAGTTCCCACACGTGGTCGCCAAGCAGGTCACCCAGAAACATCGCGGCTCAAAGAAGGTCAAGACCGGCGAGACCTGCACAGGCCAGAGCACCAATCGCGCGTCCGAGAAGCGGATCTGTCACGACGTGTTCTCGGACCAGCCGGTCATGGACGACTGGTGCGTGTTCACCTGGACGGGCGCCAAAGAAACGCGGAAGCTCGAATCCAAGGGTGGCTCCGTGGCCCCCTCCCCCCACTGGCCGGCAGTCGAGCTCGGTGCGGGCGAGAGCGAAGGCGAGCGCACAGAACGGTATGTGGTCACCCTCAAGCACGCCGAACGGGAGCGCACCTGCGAGTTCAAGCAAGAGCGCTGGGCGCAGATGCAGGTCGGGACTTCTTTTAGCGTCGAGCACAAACGGGGCTCGCGCAAAGTGGACTGCAGCTCACTCAAGCGATGAACCTCCAACGAGGCTCACTTGCTGGTAGGCGCTCCATTATAGAAGCCACAGATGACCGACAGTCCCAAGGAACCCACGTCTGAGCGCATCGCGGACTGCATCGCCACGCTCGAACAGCTCGCCGCTGACCCCAGCCTGCTGTTGGCGCTGCCCGAGTCACAGCGCATCGCCTTGATGAAGGCTGCGGGCCAGATTGTGCGACCCGATGCCGCGGAACGAAATCGCCGGCGCCGCAGCAACAAGAAGGCGCGACGCGAATTGGCTCGAGCGTCGGACCGCTTGGCACGGGCAGCCACGGGCATCCGCAGCGCACGCACCTCGGCGACCTTTCAAGCTCCAAAACAGTTGTCTGGCCCAACGACCGCGGACGCGCCCGAGCTCGGCTCCCCGCGCAACTGCTACGTCTGCAAGGCTCAGTTCACACGGCTGCACTTCTTCTATGACGCCATGTGCATGCCTTGCGCCGAGTTCAACTACCAAAAGCGCTTTCAGACCGCTCCGCTCGACAACCAGGTCGCTGTCATCACCGGTGCCCGCCTCAAGATTGGCTACCACGCTGCCTTGATGATGCTGCGCGCGGGTGCCCATGTCATCGCGACCACCCGCTTTCCCGTCGATGCCGCACGGCGCTACGCCGCCGAGGCTGACTTTGGGGACTGGTCCGATCGACTCGACATCTTTGGCCTGGACCTGCGGCACACACCGAGCGTCGAGCTGTTCGCGACCTATGTGGGGCAGCACTACGACCGCTTGGACCTGCTGATCAACAACGCCGCTCAGACGGTCCGCCGGCCTCCGGGCTTCTACGCACACCTGCTCGAGGCCGAACAGCTGGGACGCGAGGACATGCCGGCTCACGCGGCATCCCT
>CAYYHT010000426.1:0-6896 GCA_964471355.1 uncultured Enterobacteriaceae bacterium | reverse complement strand
TCAACGCCGGCCATGGCTCGCCATCGGCGGCAGACAATTGCGCGCTGACGTCTTGGGCCAGAGCGACGCGAAGGTTGCCCAGGTTTTCGCCAGCGGCACGTGCCTCATCGAGGCTGTAGGGAGTGATTCTGAGCGCGTTGACCTCGGCTTCGGAGTGGGCTACACCGGTGCGCAGGTCGAACAGTGCGTCCCGGGGAAGCCTGCGATCGGCGACGATGTTGTCGTACCAAAGCCCCCGCTTGCGCCGGGCGCGACGAACGGTGCGGTTTCGCGGATTTCGTACCCAAGCGATCTCGAGCAGTCCCTGCGCTTCGATGTCGCGACCGGCCAGCTCAAGGGATTTGACGACCTCGAGCACGGTGGCTGGGACCGGCGACCCGTCGAGGGCGGCGTCGTACAGAGCATCGTGGTCGGTGACCGCATCGGGGTACCAGCGAGCCGCGCGTAGGTATGCGGCCCAGACCGAAGCCTCGTCGGGCTCCTCTGCCGCGAGCTCGGCCCACAGCTCCATGGAGCGTTCAACATCCCCCACCTCGGCGAGTGCGATGGCGAGCTGAAGCTTGGCGTGGGCGCTTCCAGGAATGCGCTCGAACGCGACACGAGCCTCGACAAGCTCGGTGGGCTCGTTCCACATCACGTTGGCCCGCAGACGGTCACGCAAGGGAGTCAATCGGCGCGCGCTCTCGCGATCGAGCTGCCACAGCTCATGCAGCTCCCACACTCCTCGGGTGGCAAATCGCCACTCCAACACCACATCGCCCCGTGCATCGAGACTGGCCGCAGAGCGAAACCCCGGCTGCCCGCCCACGATGGCCGGCTCGACGGGCTCGACCACAGCTTCTGGAAAGGTGCGCAGCAGCCTGTCTGTCCACTCGATGCGAATCGTCTCGGCGTCTCGGGGACCATCGTTGCGTCGCTCGCGCACGCTCCAGAAGCGATCGCCCTCAGGAGACGGCGAGGTGAAGCCGGCTTGCTCGCCAACCGGCAGCACAGCCGCCCCCCATCCCGGCGGCACCATATAGGCCAGAGATCGGTATTCGGGGGGTTCGTAGCTGTCGGCGGCGTCCGTGCGAAGTGCCTTGGGCAAGCTGGCCTGGCGCGCGAGCTCCGAGTCGACGAGCAGGTACGCCCGGGGACCAAGGGCGGTCAGGCCGAGCAGCAGTGCCGTACCCCCCGCAAAGAGCCACCGACGGGTCCGCACGTTCCAACCCTTTTGGCGCTGCAGCGGCTCGGGATCGAGCACAAAGGCCAGGCTGCCACCCACCAGCAGCCCACCGAGGTGACTCCAGTTGTCGGTGCCCTCGTTGCTCAACCCCGATCCAAACATCAAGATGAGGTAGGGCAACATGGCCCATCCGAAGTAGCGCCTGCCGCGCTCTGGCAGCAGGTCGGGCCGAATGAAGCCGAAGACCATCGACGCCGCGATCAGGCCGAAGACGCCGCCACTGGCGCCCAAGCTTGGCGTCTGGGCGGAGCCATACATGGACAGGATGCTGCCGCCCAGCACAGCGGCCAAGTAGATGGTGAGCAGGTTCTTGCGGCCGAGCGCGACCTCGAGATTCCAGCCGGTGTACGCCAGCCAGAGCATGTTTGCGAACAGGTGCAGGAACTCGGTGTGCAAGAAGCCCATCGTGAGCGTTCGCCACATCTGGCCGTCTTCGAAGGCCGGTGCGCTCCAGTTGGTGAAGTTTAGCTTGAGTACGGCCGCGACTTCGGGCAGCTGGGCGAACCACCAGATGCGAATCTGCACCCCCACCAACAGCGCGGTGAGGATTGGGGGAGGGCCTCCGAGAAACTGGCCTCGCCACTCGATGGCTGCGTCATTTCGCAGGGAACGGTAGGACTCAAGCCGCTGTGCTGGCACAAAGAGGCGTCCGGTCACGGCCTCGAACTTGACCAATGCGTCGGGTGGAATTCGGCCGGCCCGAACACGCTCCTCCCACTCTTCCCAGGAGAGCACAAGCTCCTCACCGCCGATCTGGACAATCACCACAGTTGTCTGAATTCCCCTGCGCACCGCGTGTTCGTGCCAACAACGGCTAACATGAGCACAGACAGCACGGGGAGGCCGTGGTTTGCCAGAATCGACAGAGTCCGAACATCAGGTTGTCGAAAACGCCTGCTCATTTCTGCCGGTATTCCCGCTTCCACGTACGGTATTGATGCCTGGCTCCCTGCTGCCGCTGCATGTCTATGAGCCGCGCTATCGGGCGCTTGTGACCCATTGCCTGACCGGCAATCAATTCATGGGCGTGGCGACGCTATGTCCCGGCTACAAGCCGAACTACCTGCGCTCACCGCCCATTCATCCCGAGATCGGAGTGGGTCGCATCGTGGCCCACAAACAGTTTGGTGACGGCAGATGGGACATCGTTCTGCAGTCGGTCGGTCGCGCCGTGGTGGCCGAGGAGTACAAGACCGAACACAGCTTTCGGCTCGTCCGTGCCGATCTGGGGCTCGACGACCCGGCAGGCATGGTTGGTCCGGTCGACCAGCTGCGTTCACTGCTGTTGCAGGTGGGCTGTGCCAGCGAAGAGAGTGCGGTGGAGTCGCGGCGCATGGCGGGCATGGAGCCGATCATGATGGTCGATGAGCTCGCCCGCCGCATCTTGAGGGGCTCGGATGCACAGCGCCACTATCTGAGCCTCGACTCGGTCGCGGATCGGGCATCGGCGGTGTCGCGCCGGCTCGCCGAGATGCTGACCATGGACGGCACGCCCAAGTACGAGGCGTAGCTAAACAGCCAGGCGCCGCAAGCACCACTCCGCCGCCTCGCGCACCATTGGATGGGAGTGCTGCAGGGCAAGCTCGGCCGACTCGGCGCCGCCAGGGTCCCCGAGGTTTGCCAAGACGATGAGGGCATTGCGCTTGAGGCCGTGAGCCTTTGGGCGCCGCAGCGGGGTGCCGATGAACCGCTCCATCAGAGCCTCATCGGGGGTCTGCAGCAGCTCGTCAAGGTCGAGCCAGGCGTGTCGAGGCCCAAAGTCGTCCTCGTCTGCGGGCGGAGGGTCGGTGTTGTGCGGGCACACTTCTTGGCACACGTCACAGCCGAATACCCAGTCCCCAAACCGGGTCCTGAGCGGTTCGGGCGGCAAGGCCGATGCTTCGATGGTCCAGTAGGAGATGCACAGGCGCGAATCGAGCTGGCGAGGTCCGGCGAACGCGTCGGTGGGGCAGCCCACCAGACAGCGGCTACACGTCCCACAGTGGTCTTTGAATAGGGGAGGGTCGGGCTCAACCGGGACGTCGACGAAGAGCACCGCCAGGAACATCCATGACGTGCGGCCGGGGATGAACTGCACCGAGTTCTTTCCGGTGAAGCCGATGCCGGCGGCCTGTGCCCAGACCCGCTCCATGATGGGTGCGGTGTCGACGCCTCCCCAGCTCTCGACCCCCTCGGCGCGCAAATCCCGGCGCAGGCGCTTGAGACGCTTGCCGATGAGGTTGTGGTAGTCCCGTCCCCACGCGTAGCGAGCCACGCGCCCAACTCGACCAGAGGGACGAGGCGGGCGCACGTGGTGGTGCTCGACCGCGAAGACGATGGCGGTTCGCGCTGAGGCGAAGCGTGCTGTCGGGTCCAAACGAACTTCGGTGCCCCGATGCATCCACTCCATGTCCGCTGCAAAGCCGGCATCAAGCCACTGTTGGAAGTGGTCCGCGCGTGGCGTGGCCGTCACCTTTGCAAATCCAAGGGTGCGCAGGCCAACCGCTCCAGCCATGTTGGTAAGTGTCGTCCTAGCGTCAATCACAGCGTTACCGGGTGGGCATTCTGAGGTGAGCATGCACCGTTTTTGGTGGCCCCTGCTGTGCAGTGTCGCACTCGCGTCCTGTGATGGCGCGCTTGATGACATTGAATCGGTCGAGTCGGACACCGACACCGATGCCGATAGCGACGCGGACACCGACACGGACTCGGACACGGACACTGACTCCGACGCCATCCGCATCACCGGTGAAATCGTCTGGAACGTCGATTTCGATGCGGACGCCGAGGCGAGGGGACTCGTCGACTGTTCCTATTCGCGCTCCTACGAGGCCATCGAAGACCGCTCAGCACCGTGGCTATGCGCGGAGTGCGAGGTCCAGGTCCAGGCGTCTGCTGTGGACATGCCCACCGGCTTCGATGACTGCTACACCCAGTTCGCCGGCACGAGCTGGGCGCCCTTTGAGCGGCTTGGTTGGAGCTCCGACGGGGTGTTCTGGCGTGGGCGCGCCGAGAACCGCGTGCTCAACGATCAGGGCACCGTGATGTGGGCGGGCGACGACCTGACCACGCTCAACCAGCCCGACGCCCTGACCCTGACAGACGGCGGAACCATGACGTTCACCTCCATCGACGGTGTGTTTGTCCGGGACACAGTGAGCGCCGACGTCATGTGGGGGCTGTCCGTGCCGCCGACCTATGCGTGCGGGTGGCCTAAGGCCGACCCTCCGGCGCACAGCGGCTCGTGGCAGGCCGGGGTTGGTCAGGTCCTTCCCGACGGCTGGATGATGGACCGTTGCGGCGAGGGCGTGCGGCTGCAGGACTTCATGGGCGAATACCTGCTCGTCGACATGTCGGCGATCAACTGCCCCCCGTGCCAAGCCATGGCCTCAGCCGAAGGCGACTTCTTGAGCGACATGTCCGCCGAGGGCATCGACGTCGAGGTCATTACCTTGCTCGCCCCTGCTCTCAACGCCATCTTCGACCCGACCAGTCAGGCGCAGCTGCAGAGCTGGTCGGATGCATATGGCCTGCATGACTCACCCGTGTTGGCCGATCGGGGCTTTGGGTACTCCCAGTTTGTGCCGATCTCGGAAGACCCCGAATCTGCGAGCTACCCCACGACGGTGTTGCTCGCTCCGGACTTCACGGTGGTTTCCGTTCGCAGTGGATTTGGAACGGACGGCGCTGGACTGACCACGTTCGACCACTTCGCTGAGGACATTCGCACGCACGCTGGATTGTGATGCGATAGGTAGGGGGCGATGTACAACCTCGGCATATCGACAGTTCTTGCGGTCATAGCCGCCGCCCTGACCGCCTTCTTGCTGACTCCGGTCGCGGGCATCATTCCCGGCGTGGCCGTGTGGGGCCTCAGCTTCTTTCTGATCAGCCGCCGCGTGGGCGTCGAGGTCCAAAAAGAGATGGCCGCGCTCGAGCCGTTGGTTCAGCAGCGCAAGATCCCCGAGCTCAAGGCCCGCATCGAAAAGATGAAGACCGAGTGGGGTCCCTGGCAGCCCTTGTTGATGGGGCAGCTCGACGCTCAGCTCGGCATGATCGACTACCTGCAGATGAAGTGGGAGGTGGCGTTGCCGGCCCTCGAGCGGGGCAAGTGGCGCAACTGGATGATCACCGTCTGCATCGGCTTGGTCCACTTCCGCAAGAAGCGCACCGAAGAGGCCTTCCAGAACCTAGCGGATGCCGCTTGGGTCGCCCCAAAAGAGCCCATGGTGTACGTGGTGCACGCGGTTGTGCTGCAACGCACGGGCAAGCGGGACGAGGCGCTCAAAGTACTGGCCGACGGGCTCAAGTCCATTCCAGACAGCGACCTCCTCAAGGCCCTTCAGACCACCATTGCGAACAAGAAGAAGATCGACGTGGCCACCTTCCCGCAGAGCTGGTTCCAGTTCTTCCCCGAAGACGCGCTGAAGGCTATGAACATGCGCGGTCGCAAAGGCGGCCCCATGCCCGGTGCGGGCTTCCCTCAGCCCAAGGTCTCGCGCAAGGCTAGGCGCGGCAGGTAGGCTGCGGGGTGTGAGCCCAGACCCAGACTTGTTGCAACGCACGCTCTCGGATGTACCCATCGCGGTGCTCGATCTCGAGATGACGGGCTTGGACCCCGACGTCGACCGGGTCTGCGAAGTCGCTGTCGTGCGCACGGACGGGGTCGAGTACCAGACGCTTGTACGACCCGAAGCACCGATGAGCAAAGGCGCACTCAAGGTGCATGGGCTGACCGCCGACGTGCTTGCCGACGCTCCCTCCTTCGCCACTGTGGCGGCCTCTGTACGCGAAGCGCTCGAGGGCTGCGTGGTCGTGGCGCACAACGCCCCGTTTGACCTGGGCTTTCTGCACCGCGAGTACGAGGCAATCGGCCAGGCCTTTCTGCCACCCGTGGCGATCGACACCCTTGTGATGTCCCGCCGCCTCTTTGCGTTTCCTCAGAACAATCTGGGTTCGGTCTGCGGCCGCTTCAAGATCGAGCTGGTGGACGCACATCGTGCACTGGCCGATGCCCGCGCAACTCTGGCGGTCTACAAGCACATGGTCAACGTGCTCGATCCCAAGGGCACCGTCACGGTGGGCGAGCTGCTGTCCTTGCTGGGTGCACTTGCGCCAAATTCACCGCTGCGTCTGCGTCAACAGCGCATGCTGCGCGAGAGCTTTGAGGCGCGCAGCAGCGTCTTCATCGACTACCAGTCCAGCGACTCGCCGTTGCGCGGACTTGTCCATCGCGAAGTCGGCATCTGGCTCATGCGACTGCCCTACATCCAGGCGTGGTGCTACCTGCGCAAGGGTGAACGGGTGTTTCGCCTGGACCGAATCCGCGAGGTGGCTGAGGCGGGACGCGACTACGAGATTCCGTCTTTCGAGCCGCGCATTTGAGGATCGTCCACGTCTGTCGAACGGCGTGGCCATCCGTCGGAGGCATGGAAGCGGTCGTGTGGGGCTTGGCCCGCGCGCAGACCCATGCCGGCCATCATGTGACTGTGCTGAGTCTCAACGTCGGTCCAGATGGGACTCCGCTGCATTCCCAGATCGAGGAGGGAGTACGTTTTGTGCGTTTAGATCGAGTGGGACCCCGGCGGTATCCCACAGCTCACGGCATGGTGCAGGTCATGAAGGGTGCCGATGTCGTGCATGCACACGGACTCGATGGCCTGACGGACATGGCGGTCCACAGTCGCTATGT
>CAYYHT010000425.1:4037-6908 GCA_964471355.1 uncultured Enterobacteriaceae bacterium | reverse complement strand
TCCACCGAGAGTGTCGACTTCGTGCTCTACGACCCACCTCGGGTCACGGCAATCGAGCCTCCAAAGGTCTGCTATGGCGATCTCGACGTCACCATCCGCGGCACCGGCTTCATCGATACGCCCACGGTTGAATTCATCGGCCCGAGCGGCACTCAGCTCGCACAGTCGGTCACCTTTATCAGCGACACCGAGCTGATCGCCCGACTGCCCCTGACCATCGACCCCGGCGACTATGACGTGCACGTCATCAATCCCGACGGATGTGATGACTTGTCCAACCCAGGCGAGCTCATCGTGGTCGAGCCGCCCATCGTGTTCTTCGTGGACCCGCCCACAACCTACAGCGGCATCCCGATTCGCAGCACCGTCTATGTGTCGGGCATCAACGACGGCGTGCAAGAGGTCTGGCTCGAAGAGGCAGCCACCGGCACTGTCACCACCATCGACCCCGCCGACTTCAGCTGGGACTCGGCTGACCCGCTTCGCATTCTGGCGCTGATTCCAGCCGGCCTGCCGCGCGGCTCGTACCACGTCTACGTCAAGGACGATGTGGGCTGTGAGATCTCGATCAACGACGCGCTCTTCCAAGAGGACACGCTGACGGTCACCGTCACCGACATCGACCCGCCATTCGGCTGGGAGAACAGCGCGACACCCGTGGTCATCGGAGGCGACGGGTTCATTGACCTGCCGCGAATCTATCTGTCTCCCGATGTCCCTGTACCGGGCAGCGCCGCGACAGAGCTGCGTGGCGTCGTCTGGCAGAGCGGACAGACCATCGACGGCATCGTGCCTTCTGGCTTGGCTGCCGACTTGTACGACCTCATTGTCGTGAACCCGGACGGAAGCGTCGGCTTCCTCAACGATGCCTACAACAGCACGGTCCTACCGCCGCCGGTGATCGACAGTGTGGCGCCGGGCTCCATTGCGAAATCCGCTGGCCAGACCGTCACCGTGAACGGAGCGAACTTCGACACGGTCTCACCACCCACTGTGCAGCTCGAGTGCGTCGACCCCACGGTCGGCGGCGTTCCCGTCATCATTGCCGCTCCCGACGTCGTCGTCACCGGCAACACCGTTACGTCCATTGACCTGACCATCGATGGCTCGATGACCGGCAATGGGGTGTGCGTCGTGGTCGTGAACCACGCCGATGGCACATTCGCTCGCTACGCGGCCATCTCGGTGGTCAACCCATCGGCCAACCTCTACAACTGGCGTTCCACAACAGCCATGCAAGAGGCACGTCGCGCGCCCATGGCCATCACCGGCCGTGTGACTCGGACCCAGCGCTACCTGTACGTGTTCGGCGGCGATGACGGCACTACCACTGGTGCACTCGACAGCTGGGAGAAGAACCAGGTCGGCGTGTTTAGCGGCCTGACCCCCAACTGGACCTACAACTACCGCGACAACTTCATCGGAGTGGACAGGCAGCAGGTTCTGCCCAACCGCCTCACCATGGCCGGTGTGGCCCGCGTCGGTCGCTTTATCTACCTCATCGGTGGCAACGACGGCACCGGCCCCGTTGACACCGTTTGGCGCGCACAGATTCTCGACCCACTCGAGGCGCCACGCATCAACAACCTCGAGCTGTCCCTTGGAACCGGAACCGAGATGGACGGCGGCGAGTTCAGCTACCGCGTGTCGGCCCTATTTGATGCGAACGACATCAACAACCCTGGCGGAGAGAGCCTGGCTTCGGACCCACTGACGGTGCGTTTGCCGACCCTGCCCGAGCGCCTCAACCTGCGCCTGTTCTGGACGCAGGTCCCCCGGGCCGTCGGATACCGCGTGTACCGCTCCCCCACCAAGGATCTCGGCTCCAAGTCCGAAGTGAAGGTCTTCGACGTGCTCACTCCGGGCATCGAGTTCTGGGACGACGACAACAGCGCCGTGCCCGATCCGTTCGTGACACCCCACGAGACGGGCGCCGTCGGCGCTTGGACGGACCTGCCCAAGCTCTCCGAGATGCGCGAAGCACCGGTCGTAACGACCGCACAGGATCCGGCCGACCCCAACACCTGGTACATCTACGCTGGCGGTGGCTCGGACGGCACGGACCTGTTCGACGACCTCGAATACCTCGACGTCACCATCAACACCCCTCATGACCAAGACGTGGGCGGGTGGTCCAACGTCAGCGCCACCATGGCCGCACCCAGCTGGGGTGGCAGCGCATGGACCGTCGATGATGCCCTGCACACGGTGCAGGCACCGGGCGATTCCTGGGTCTACTTCGGAGCTGGCCAAGACCTGATGACCGGCGGACAGCGCTTCAACGAGAACGTTGAAGGCGGTTTGGTGGACGTGGGCGGCGACCTGTTGAGCTGGGGAGCAGCCAATGACCTCAAGCCAGAGCGCGTCGGGTCCGGCACTTTGGCGGCCAGCAACTACCTGTACGTCTTTGGCGGCCAGAAGGGCGGCCCAAGCGCGGGCGGCGTGTCAACAAACATCACCGGTCCCCCGGCCACTGGCAACTGGAACAGCCT
The DNA here is from genome assembly GCA_964471355.1 of uncultured Enterobacteriaceae bacterium. GTDB lineage: Bacteria > Myxococcota_A > UBA796 > UBA796 > CAYYHT01. The sequence goes on along the minus strand of CAYYHT010000425.1, from coordinate 4,416 downwards.
GGGCACGTCCATGACCGAGAACCGCGTCTGGCTCGGGTCCGCACAGGAATCATCCATCGTCTTCGCCATCGGCGGAGAGACAGACACGGCACCAGCCACCAACACAGTCGACTTCACCAACTTCTAGGAGGACCAGGAACATGCGCATCATCATCACCACGTCCCTGGCCCTGCTGCTCTCGGCCCCGGCCCTCGCCCAAGAGGAACCCAAACCCGACGAGCCCGCTCCCGAAGAGCCCGCTCCACCCGCCGATGAGCCTGCGGACGACACCGCCGACAAGCCCGCGAAGGAGAAGAAGGAAAAGGAAAAGAAGGACAAAGCAAAGAAAAACAAGCCGGCTGAGCCGGACCCGCCTGCCGACAACGAGCCCGCGCCCGA
>CAYYHT010000425.1:0-3937 GCA_964471355.1 uncultured Enterobacteriaceae bacterium | reverse complement strand
CCGCCGACTCCGACGAGGGCATGGGCGGAATGCTCATCGCACTCAAGCTCGGGCCCGCGATTCCGCTGTCTCAGCTCGGTGTGGGGTTCATTCCACGCCTTGAAATCGGAGCCCAGCTGCCTCCGATGGATGGCCGTCTGCGCATGTACCTGACCGCCGCATGGACAAAGCCCGTCGCCACTGCCACATACGCGGACGATCGCGTGCCCGACGGAAGTTGGGACTACACCCTGCGGCAGTCCTACACGATGCTTGGCGGTGGAGCCGCGTTCGCGATTTTGGATCCGTCCGGTGGATTCGTGCCCGAGCTGTCCGTCGCACCCCAGGTGCACCTGCTGCGCAGCCGCGTGGACGGATTCGGCGGCTCGTCGACCATTGGAATCACCAACGAATACTATGGTCAGTTTGGCGTGCGCATCGCCGCTGGCGCCCGCATCGCAGCGGGTCCGGGCGAGGTCACCATCCACGTCGACACGTCCATCACCGGCTTTGAGGGCCGTGTGACTGGAGAGGTCGGCGCCGGTGTGCTCGCGCCTGCAGTGGGCTACGGCATCGTCTTTTAGGCCACCGAGCTATTCGGGAAATGGGTACTGAACCGTCGTGCCCTCGACCACGATGACCAGCCGGTTGGCGCCGTTGTCGTGGGTGGACTCATAGGCCTCTTTCACCGTCAACAGATTGAAGCGGTAGGTCTCGGCTTCGATGTCTGTGTCGCAGTTGTCGCCGTTGTCGTCGTGGCCAATAAACACGTTGAATCGGGGAGGATTGGCCTCGGAGAACGACTCGGGATCGTTCTCTTCAAACAAGCCGTCCCAGCAGGTGTACCAGTCCTGGGCCCGGCAGCCCCCGGTGTAGCTGACATCGAGCTCAAGCCGATTGGCCTCGACCCGAGCGTTGGCGAGCGTGAACGGGTCGCTGTGCGAGACCGTGCACGCCACAACCGCTTCGTCGGCGCCATCGGGAATGTCGGAGCAACCCAGCACAAGCAGCAGGGGGGCAAATCGAAACATCAGCTTCCTCGTTTCTTGAGCGTCTTGCGATCGTCTTCGGCGGCCTTGGGTTTTTCACCCCAGCACCACGCGTCAAAGCCCGTGGTGAGGAACTCGGCGATCGCGATTTGGTATTGGATCATGTGCACGTGATCGCCGGGACTCATGATCGACGGCGGCTTGGTGCGCATGGCTGTGAAGGGATCGAGGAACTTGGCCGCAGCCCGCACCCCGGGACTGCGGCGATTGGTCACTCGTTCGACCCGAATATCACGCCGAAGTCGCGCCAGCTCCATGTCGAGGTCGCGCATGCGGTCGGGATTGCCATCGAGAAGATCGTGGGAGAGGATCACCGCGGTCCGGCGCTTGCAGCCCCACGCAATGCCCCAGTTGTCCCACTTGCGGCCCACCATCGTCTTGAAGAAGCGGCTGTAGCTGCTCTCGCCGATGAACAGTACGCGCGGGACGTCCTCGAGTTGTTTGCTGTAGCCCTCGAGGTCACCGGGAAACCACAGCGCACATTGGTACCACTCAGACAGGGTCTGCCTGAGAAGAAATGAGCCGTTGAGCATGATGTCATCAGCAACGATCGCAAAGTCGTGGTCGGCCAAGCGGTCCTCTCGCGCGATGCATAACAAGCCCCTGACAACCCCGTGACGGTGCACTGGTGTCCAATGTTGATACCCAGCACCTTCGAATCCCCTGCCCGATGCAGACCTCAGGGTCTAAATCGGGCACACCAGCGAAACAGGAGGGACCGTCTTGGACGTTCTCGCAACCGGTGGCCCCGTCATGTATGTCGTCGCAGGACTTGGCGTCCTCGGCCTGCTCGTGGCCCTAGGCCTCACGGGCATGGGCATTTCACGGAAGCGGATTCCGCTCGCGATCTGGCTCTTGATTCCACTCCTCGGTTTGTCCGTAGGCGCTATCGGCGCCTGGATGGGTGCCGGCTCCGCTCTGAGCGGCCTCGACGCCGTCTCGAGCCTCGACCTGCCCATGACTGCCAAGCAAGGCTACGCGCAAGCGCTGCTTCCCGATTGGCTCGGTCGCTGGGTCGGCGCCACTCTCATGGCTGTCGCCGCGTGGGGAGCCGGTCTCGGAGCCGCACTGCGCAGTGACGAAGACACACGCACCACCCTGTTCTCGTGCTTCATGGCCGTGGTCTGCAGCATCGGCTTTTCAAGTGGCTGCGCTGCCTACACCTGGATGAACCAGCTCGGCACCTCGGGCTACGCCCTGGCGGCACTGTTGGCATTCGGCGGGTTCGGAGTCGCCGTTGGCAGCTTCCGGCGCCACTTGCACGACCACGCCTTCCGCATCGCCGGCATGCGCTTTGCCTCGGGCCTGTCCCTGATCTTCGCCATGAGCTGGGCCAGCAAAGCCCTGGTTCTGGGCAACAACATCGAGCTGGCCAACCAGCTCGCACAGGCATCAGGCAGCTCCTACGCCGCCGTGCTCGAGGCGGGAGTCACCGTCGGAGCCGACCTGTACACCCTCGGCTGGATCGCCATGTTCGGCGCCTGGGCCATCGCCTTCTTCGGCTTCTTTGCCGAGCTCGGCGACGTCGTCCAGAAGGGCACGCTCTTCGACATGGGTGGCGTCATCCTGCTCCTTCTCGCCGCTCTCGGTGTGCGCCTGGTCGAGCAGAACTCGACGGGCACCCTCAAGGCCGTCGGCGACCTCGGTCCCTTGGCCAACGTCGTCGGTGAATATGGCTACGACCTGACCGGCGTGGCTGCGTACGACCAAGACGGCAACATCGTCGACGCACGGCCCATGGGCGGCGGCTTCGGTGACGTCGTTCTGTACGAAAAAGAGAATGGCTGGACGCTGAACCACTCGTGGAACGGCTCGGGTTGGACCACCCTCGACCCGCCCACAAAGCTGTCCGAGGCCAAGCTCAACACTGAAAAGAGCGTGCTGCTGGTCGCCAAGGGCGATGTGCCGGTTGACGCACTGTTCGAGCCCCTCGCCATGATCGCCAGCGGCGAAGCACTGCTGCTCGGCCGCATGGACGAGCTCAGCGACAGCGACAGCGCCGAGGTCAAGGCCCGTGAGGGAATCCTGTTCCCCATCAAGGCCACCGAAGGCCCCAACTTCGCCGAAGAACTCTGGATCGATGGCGACACCGGCTGGCTGTTCGAAGGCCCCGTGATGTGGTTCGGCGAGGGCTGGGACGCCAAGAAGCTGTACCAGCGCGAGCGCTCCGCATTCACCATGCCAGAGCCCGTCGAAGGCGCCGCTGCACCAAATCCCCGCAAGGGACTGCACATCGTCGCGGGCCAGCGCACCTACGTAAAGAAGATCTTCGAGCAGTGTGCTCCAGTCATCACCGCCGCGGACGAGAACGGCAAGTACGTCGGCAACGGCCTGTACTGCCACATCAGCCGGGTCGAGCTCGCCGAGGACTCCGAAGAGACCGCGGTCAGCACGACCATCACCAAGGCGCTCGAGACCTTCGTGCCGGCAACGCCCGAGAATGTCCGCGTGGCGTTCAAGGTCCCCAAGGAGCTCGACGCCGAGATCGCCAAGACTCGCATCGACCCCCAGCTTGGCGCGTTCAGCTACTGCGGCACCACCGCAGGAGAGGGCGCCGAGATCAAGGGCCGCCTGCAGTTCAAGATCTACGTCGGCATGAACGGCAAGGTCGACAGCATCGTCACTGGCGAGAAGAGCCAGGTCGAGGCCATGCCAGTCATCGACTGTGCCAAGAAGCGCATTCGCACGCTGACCTTCTCGAAGCACGAGATCGACGTCAGCGCCGACATGCCGTTCATCGACTTCACGGCCACCTACCGCTAGCGAGGTCCGGGCGAGACGAAGCTCGCCCCTCCTTGTGAGGTCCGGGCGAGACGAAGCTCGCCCCTCCTTGTGAGGTCCGGGCGAGACGAAACTCGCCCCTCCTTGTGAGGTCCGGGCGAGACGAAGCTCGCCCCTCCTTGTGAGGT
>CAYYHT010000424.1:0-6972 GCA_964471355.1 uncultured Enterobacteriaceae bacterium | reverse complement strand
GATATTCACGTAGGTGCCATAGACCGTGTCCCAACCTTCCGGAATCGGCGGCGGAGGCTGAATGACAACCGTCGTCGACTCCATGGCTCGGAGTTCTTGCGCGTGCGCGGGCCCCGGCGTGGCGACTGCAAGCAGTAGAGACACCAAGAGGAACAATGTGGGGATTATGTGTCGCATGGTTCTTGTACAGGAACATTGGGATCCTAGCCCAGAGTGACAAGGGGTTGACCTTGCAACGAGTTGTTTCTAGATCAGACCGGCTGAGGCCTCCCCACTTTGCCCTTGTCCCTCGAAATCCACCTCGATGAGCGCCACGACGACCGTGTCTACGTGTCGGTGTTGCTAAAACCCGATGGCGGCGACGTTCAGACCATCCATGGGGTCGAGCTCGAGCTGCAGTGCCCGAAGAGAATGGGACTGTCGCCACGGGTGCTGCTGCCCATCTCGGGCGAGCTGTCTGGCGCCATCATGACCCAGGCCGAGATTCGCAGCTCGATCTGCATTCCGCAGGGCGCGCGGGTGGTTGGCACTGTGTGGACTGGCAACGAACAGCTGGTGGCAGAGTGCCCCACCGACCCTAGCACTGGCATGGAGGGTCACGTTCGCGGCCACCCTCGCATCGGCACCCAAGTGGACGATCGCGCCCTCGAAGACTTGCTCGACAGCGAACGACTGGTCTTGCGACGCGCCCTTCCGTGGTTGGGCATGCCCGCGACCGAAGAAAAGGACCACAACCTGGACGTCACCGATGACGAGGTCGACGATCTGTGTGGCCACCTCGGCCTCGACGACGAGTGCACCCAGTGGCTCAAAGACCTGATGGCCGAAGACGCCTAGCTAGCGTCCGATCAGCGCCAGCACCGCCGCGACACTCTGCTCGATATCTGCCGTTCCATCGAGCTCGAGCTCGGCGTGGGCGCGGCTTGGCGCGACAAATTGCTCGTGCATGGGGCGCACCGTGCGCTCGTACTGATCGATGGTCGCAAGCGGGGTCCGACCTCGGCTGAGGTTGTCCCGCTTGATGCGTCGAATCAGTCGGATGTCGTCTGGAGTGTAGACAAATACCGAGTGGTGAAAGCGCTCGCGCAGGCTCGCGTCGGCCAGCACCAAGATGCCCTCGACCAAGATGATGGGCCTGGGTCCGACCCGCTGCTCAACGTCCTTTCGGGAGTGCTTTGAGTAGTCGTAGTCCGGAAGCAGGGCCGATTCGCCACGGCCGAGCTTCTTGAGATCATCGACCAAGCGCGCCGTGTCGAGGCTGTCGGGATGGTCGAAGTTCCAGTGGGTGGGCCGGTCAGCAAATTCTGCGGGCATGGTCCGGTAGTACCGGTCATGAACGATGTACAGGCACTCATCGCCCAGCCGCTCAGCGACAATGCGCGAGAGCGTCGTCTTGCCAGAAGCCGTGCCGCCAGCGATGCCCAGGATGACCGGAGTCACCCCTTGAGCTGCTGAATCAGACGGTCGAGGTCTTCGCGATCTGCGTAGTCGATGACGATGCGACCGCCGCCCTTCTTGCGCGGCTTGATGGCCACGCTGGTGTGCAGGGACTTGGTCAGGGTTTCGGTGGCGTAGCCGTAGGTCTTGTCGTGGCGCGCCTTGTCCAGATGATGGACGCCTTGCGGACGCAGCATCTGATTGACCAAGCGTTCGGTTGCCCGCACCGACAGCCCACCGGCAATGACCTTGGCCAGTGCCGTTCGCAGGTTGCCCAGCTCGAGCAGCGGCAGAAGGGTGCGCGCATGACCGGCGCTGATCGTGCGGTCGCGCACGGCGCCCAACACGTCATCGGGCAGCTTGAGCAAACGCAGCGCATTGGCCACCGTTGCGCGGTTCTTGCCAACGCGTACGGCCACTTGGGCCTGGCTATAGGAATAGGCTTGGACCAAGCGCTGGTAGCCGAGTGCGGACTCGATCGGGTCGAGGTCCTCGCGCTGCAGATTTTCGACCAATGCCAGCTCGAGCTGAACCGCCGCATCATTGGCTTCACGCACGATGACAGGCACTTCATGCACACCGGCCAGAGCGCAGGCCCGCAAGCGTCGCTCGCCCGCGATCAACACATAGGTGCCGTCATGTTTGCGGACCAAGAGCGGCGACAACACGCCGTGCAAGCGAATCGAGTCTGCCAGCGCCTCGAGAGCAGCGCCCTCGAAGACCGCGCGGGGCTGCTCGGGGTTTACTCGAATCTCGTCGAGCGGCACAGAGCGATAGGCCGAGCGCCGGGTAAAGCCCTCGTCCGAGCCACCGAGCGCGCTGTCTGGAATGAGCGAGGCGAGACCGCGCCCGAGTCCGCGTTTCCGATTCATCCGACAATCCGCAGGACAGGGGTGATGGGCTCGGCTTCGATGCCGAACGAGGCAATATGCGCCGTCATGCCATGACGCGCCAGCAGCTCACGGGCCAGAGCGATGTAGGACTGGGCCCCCATCGACCGTCGGTCGTAGCTGGTAATCGGCTTGCCAAAGCTCGGGGCCTCGCCCAGGCGGACGTTCCGCGGGATAATTGTCTGGAATACTTCGTCCCCCAGCATCTCGCGCACATCTTCTTCGACGGCCTGGCAAAGGTTGGTTCGGCGATCGGCAAGAGTCAGCACAACGCCTTCTCGAACCACGTCGGGATTGAGGCGCTCTTTGAGGAAGGACATGAGCCGCAGCAGCTCGGACAGACCCTCGAGTGCGTAGTACTCGGCCTGCAGCGGAACGAGCACACTGTCGGCGGCAACCAGGGCATTGATGGTCAGCAGGCCTAGGCTCGGCGGGCAGTCGATGAAGACCCAGTCGTAGTCCCCACGTACGCGCAGCAAGGCCTTGCGCAGTCGACGCTCACGAGCGGTCTCGTCGATCAGGTCGAGCTCGGCGCCACACATGTCGGGGCTGCCCGGCAGCACATCGAGCCCGGGAATCTGGGTGTGCATGATGCACTCAGAAGCATCGCGGTTGCCCATCAGCGCGTCATAGACGCCCATCGGGACCTCATTTCGAGCGAAGCCGACACCGGAACTGGCGTTGCCCTGCGGGTCCATGTCGACCAGCAGCACGCGCTGACCGAGCTCGGCGAGCGCGGCGGAGAGATTGATTGCAGTGGTGGTCTTGCCGACCCCACCCTTCTGGTTGGAGATCGCAACAATACGGGCCATGGGAGGAAGGAATCCTGGATGGAGGGGAAGTTTGGAGGGATGCGGAGGTGGGATTTACGGACGTATTCCCGGGGGAGGACTTCAACCTAGCGGACGCTGATCCGCGTGACCAGCGGATCAGAGAAAAAAGTTTCACGTGGAACGTCAGCACCCGTCATTGACATGCCAACTGCTTGGCTCTAATACGTCGATCCCTGGCGTTCGCTGCCGCGTTTCCGCAAGGCATCAGCCTGTTCGAGAGTCTCGGGCGCAAGCGCAGGGCGCGACCGTGCCTCGTTCGCGAGAAAGGCGATGCGACCCGCCAACCACTGCGCATCTGGACGGGAATGTCCTCGAACAAGGATCTCGAAAGTTCGGTCCGAGGTGTGCACAACCAACCAGGGCAGGCCGGGCACGTATTCACGGATGTGGGCTCCGATCACCGTCTCGAGCGGGACCGTCGCGTCGAGCTGCTCGCCCTTCACCGAGAGACGGTGTGCATCGACCTCGATGTGCGTTGTGCGCTTGCGCTCGGCATACATCACGACGAATAGCACCGCCAAGGCGCCAAGAGTGGGAAGGAGCACCACCCAGCTGCCGGTCCCCTCGCTAAGCGCCATCGTGCCCGCAAGTCCGGCGGCGGCCAGCGTGCTCACTGCCCCCCAGAATGCCACCTGAACCCCCACGGGAGACCGGTCCTCTTGTCGACCATCGAGGCTGGCGGTGAAGCCCTCGATGGTGCTCTTGACGTTCAGGGACTCGGGCGGATCGGCGGTCATGCGCATAGGATAGCCCTGATGCCCGACCTTCTCGCCGTTCACCGCGCCCATCTGGAGCGCTTCCGTGGCTCCATGAACTTGGTGGGCCCCGGCCCCCTCGACCCGCACTTCGACGATTCACTGGCAGCGGTCGGCTGGCTATCGCCGACGGGGCACTGGGCTGATCTCGGCACGGGAGCCGGCTTTCCGGGCGTTCCATTCGCGGCACGCTTTCCCGACGTGCAGGTCGATCTCGTCGACAGCCGGCGCAAGCGCTGCATCTTTCTAGAGGGCGTCGTCCACGAGGCCGGGCGCTCGGACATCTCGGTGAAGTGCACGCGCATCGAAGGTCTTGCCGATCGACAGTACGACGGCATCATGGCTCGCGCCCTGGCCCCCCCAAAGGCCGTTGCAGCGTTCGGACACCGGCTGCTGCTGCCCGGCGGCACCCTGCTCCTCCTCCTGCAACACGACCAGCCCTACGACGATGATGGCTACGAGCTTATCCACATCGAGAACTACACTGTCGACGGCAAGCGGCGGCGGGCTGTGGCCCTGAAGCTGGCCACCTGAGCACGCGCTTTCCGGGCACCCGGTGGACGCTCGTTCTGCGCGCCGGAGAAGGCCAGAAGGCCGCACTTCAAGAGCTGTGCAAAGCCTATTGGTACCCGCTGTACGCCTATGTGCGGCGCAATGGCCACAACCCCGAGCAGTCCCAGGATCTGACCCAGGGCTTCTTTGCAGACCTGATTGAGCGCGGTGACTTCGCCAAGATTCAAAAAAGGGGCCGGTTCCGCAGCTACCTGCTGGCGGCGCTTCGCAACTTTCTGATGAACGAAAAGGCCAAGGCAAACGCCCTTAAACGGGGGGGAGACCAAGAGCCGCTGTCGCTGGATTGGCTGGCTCTCGAAGGCCGGTACTTGATCGAGGTCAGTGACCCGAGACTCAACGCCGAAAAGGTCTACGAGCGGCAGTGGACCCTCACCCTGCTCGAGAGGGTGCTTGCAACGCTTCGCGAGCAGTACCGCGAACGCGAGCTCGAGCCGCTATTCGAAGCCCTCTCACCGCACTTGACCGGGTTGAGCGAGGCCATGACTCACGCCGAGGTTGGCCAGCTGCTGAAGATGGAGGAGGGAGCTGTAAAGGTTGCACTGCACCGCATGCGCAAGCGCTATGGCGAGGCGCTGCGCAATGAGGTGGCTGACACGGTCGGAGAGCTCAAGAACGTCGACGACGAGCTGCGCTACCTGATGTCGACCCTGTGAGCATCGAAAAGAGCGGAGATGCGATCAAGGTCGTGTTCACCGGAAAGGCGTCGGTCGGACCCATCTTGGCGTCCCTCGCCGCGACGTGCGCGTCCCTCGCAGCCGGGTCGCGAACATCGAACTGCACGGCGGCGAGGTCTTGGTTCGCCTGAGCTCTCCCGATGAGGTGGTGCAGATCGCCGCCGGTGAGATGAGCGGCTTCGACCGAAACGCCGGCGTGCAGGTGCTGCGCGAGGCACTCGACCTCGAGGATACGGTCCCCAGCGGCCTGCGCTTTGACGAGACCAACGGCAAGCTGACCATTCAGCTGGTGCGTGAACCGAGCCTGCTGTCGTTTTCGTCCTCGTCCTACACCAACGTCGAGATCACCGGCAGCCGAGTCTCGTTCGACAACCACTCCTTTGCTGCCGGCCGCATCGAGCACATTGACGTCGATGGCGACGACATCGTGTTCCACCTGCTGGACCCGCATGAGGACATTCGCCTGCCGGCGTCTGCAGTGAGCGTCTCGGACCGCTGGCACGCGGTCAAGCAGCTGCGAGGGGCCACCACACCCGACGACTTGGCCCTGAAGCGAGAAGTGCTACAAGGCAGTAAGAACCTAGCTAATCGCGGAAAACAGACGACGACGGGCTGACTTTTTTCGAGATTCTCGGTAACTCTCGGATTCGAATCCTTCTGAGCAGAACAGGAGGGAGTGATGACTTCCTGTTCGACCTGCGGCACGCCACTCGGAAAATCAGACTCCCCTTGCCCACGCTGCCTGTTGGCGTTGGGCCTCGTGGCAAGCGAAGAGCCCCTGCCTCGGTCCCGCCCTGCCCTGCTGCTCCCAGCCCTGTGCATTGCCACCGTTGCCAACAGCCTGGCCATCGCGGCCCTCCTGCTGACCGCTCCAGTGGCGGCCGCCGTCGTCACCCACGTAGCGACCGCGCCACCTGAAGAGCCCAAGCCCGCCGAGTCCGAGGACACGGCAGAACCCGAAGAGGTCGAGATGGCCAAGGTGGCCGTCAAGATCGAGCGACCCACCGCCTCGAAATCGGGCTCCAAGACTTCCAAGAAACAGAACACACGCTTTGTGGTGGCTGCGGCGTCACCTCCCACCTCAACTGTTCCCAATTCCGTTCAAGGGGCGCCGCAGCCATCCAAAACTCCCGTCAACCCGTGCAGCAACCTAGCCGCCCTCGAAATGAGGGCGCAGGTCGGCAAGCTGGACAAACCACAAACCAAGTGTCTGACGACGCTCACGACCGATCGGTGGGCGGAGCTGTCCGACCGGCGAAAGGCCAGCCGACTGTTGATCGCCGACTCCTGGAGCTCGGGCGAGAAGGTCCACTGGCGTCGGTTGGTCGAGACCCACCTGCGCACATTGGACGCTCGCGACCCCGACCTCGCCTACCGCTTCGCCGTCGATCTCGAGCAGCGAAATCGGCACGCCGAGGCATTGATCTGGTCGTCCGTCGCCATCGACAACAGCACGCGCTGGCAGGGCACTGAGTACCGAAACCGGGTCTACGGGGTGTACAAGGTTCGCGCCAACGCCGCCGAAGGCATGTGGCAGACCGCCGAGCAGACCCACGCGGCCACCCCATCGCAGGCGACATGGTACGCCGCCGCCGACACCCGCGCCCGCACCACGGCGTACACCGTGGAGTGGCTCGAGTTCGCCAAACGGAGTGGCAAAGACACGACCTTGGCCAGCACCCTGTGCCTGTCGGTGGCCAGCGACGACGGAATCTGCGACGCCTAGTGAGTCCGAAGTCGGCGAACGAATCATGCCAAGGAGCGGCGAGCTTCGTCTCGCCGGTTCCCCCGGCCGAGCGGATCGAGGGCG
>CAYYHT010000423.1:6158-6981 GCA_964471355.1 uncultured Enterobacteriaceae bacterium | reverse complement strand
CGTGCACCTGCACGGTGGGGCAGAAGCCGCAGCGGCCTCCTGAGTCGCGACGCGCAGACAGCGGGCTCACGGAGCCTCCCGCGAAGGGATTTCGATCCCTCGCGGGAGGCTTCGCCCCGCGAACCCCATCGGACCGCACTTGTCGCGATGCTAGACGCTCGCCTCCGCTGTGCCCTCGCGCCGATCCACGAACCACTGTGAGAGGCTGGGGATCACCAACAACGTGAGGAAGAACGATCCGGCCAGTCCGCCAATGACCACCGTGGCCAGGGGGCGCTGAACCTCCGCACCGGCCGTCACGGCAACGGCCATGGGCAGGAAGCCGATCACGTCGGTGAGCGCCGTCATCAACACCGGGCGCATGCGCATCCGACCCGCGTCGATGGCCGCCTCTTGCAGGCCAGCGCCTTCGCGGCGCCGCTGCAAGATGTACTCGACCAGCACCACGCCGTTCATCACGGCCACGCCGAACAGGGCGATGAAGCCCACGCCTGCTGAGATCGAGAAAGGGTAGTCGCGAAGCGTCAGGGCGACGATGCCACCCGCCGCAGCCAGGGGCAGGTTGAGGAAGATCAGCGAGGCCATCTTGCCCGAGCTGAACGTGGTGTAGAGCAGGACGAAGATCATCAGCAACGCGAGAGGCACGAACAGGGCCAGGCGCGACGAAGCGGCCTCGAGGTTGGCGAACTGTCCGCCCCACTCGATGTACCAACCCGGTGGCAGGTCGATCTCGTTGTCCACAGCCAGCTGGGCAGCCGCCACCGCCGAGGCCAGGTCGCGCCCGCGCACGTCCACATAGATCCAGGTCGAGGGCCGGCCGTTT
>CAYYHT010000423.1:0-6148 GCA_964471355.1 uncultured Enterobacteriaceae bacterium | reverse complement strand
CACCTGATCGGACACGGCCTTCTGCGCGGCGTCCACGAAGCTCTGCACGTCGCGCCCGCGCACGTTGGCCTCCACCGTGATCTTGCGCTGGATTTTCTCCCGGCTGATCTGTGCAGGTCCTGCGGAGATGCTCACGTCGGCGAGCTGGCTCAAAGGCACCCACGCTCCGTAGACACTGCCGTCTCGATCCGGGAGCGCGACGGGCAGGTTGGCCAGCGACTCCAGGTCATCCTGAACGCTGGTATTGAATCGTGCCTGGATGGCGAAGCGTCGCTGACCCTCGATCACCGTGCCCACCGTGCGGCCGCCGACGGTCTCGACCACGTCGAGCACATCCTGGACGTTGAGGCCCAGGCGGGCGATGGCCTGCCGGTCGACGTTCACGGTCAGCGTGGGCAGCCCGAGGGTCTGCTCGGCCTTGACCTCCTCCATGCCCTCGACACGGCTCACCACGGCGGCGACCTCGTCTGCGATCTTGCCCATCTCGTCCAGGGTGCCGCCGCCCGCGTAGATCTGGATGCCCACGTCGGACCGCACACCGCTGATCAGCTCGGCCACTCGTAGCTCGATGGGCTGAGAGTAGCTGAACATCACCCCGTCGAAGCGCGACTCGAGCTCGTCGTTCAGGGCTATGATCAGCGCTTCCTTGGTCTCGAATCTCCAGGTGTCGCGGGGCGCCAAGATGAGATAGGTGTCACTGATCTCCACGCCCATGGGGTCGGTGGCGATCTCTGCTCGGCCCGTGCGCGAGATGACCGTTTCCACCTCCGGGAAGCCGACCACGACCTTCTCCACGTCAGTGCTGATTCTGTTGGAGGTCTCCAACGAAATGCTCGGCAAGCGCCAGATCTGCATGGCGATGGTGCCCTCGTCCAGCTTGGGCATGAACTCCGCACCGAGGAAGGGCACGAGCGCCAGGCTGGCCAAGAAGCCCAAGCCGGCGACGATCGCGGTGCGGCCGGGTCGAGCCACGGTCCTTTTCAGAGCCGGGTGGTAGACCTTCTTGGCCAGGCGCAAGAGCAGCGGGTCCTTCTCGCTGACCTTCTTCAAGAATAACGACGCCAGCACGGGCATGAGCGTCAGCGCGCAGACGAGCGAACCGGCCATGGCGAAGACCACGGTGAGCGCCATGGGTCGGAACATCTTGCCCTCGACGCCGCGCAAGCCAAGCACCGGCAGGTAGACCACCGTGATGATGCCCACGGCGAAGACCACAGGGCGAGCCACCTGATGGCAGGCCTTGCGTATCTTCTCCAGATGCGGTGTGCGCGTGTCCCCCCGGTGCATGTGCAGATGCCGCACGATGTTCTCGATGATCACGATCGAGCCGTCGACGATGATGCCGAAGTCGACCGCGCCGAGGGACATCAGGTTGCCCGAGACACCAAGGAACCTCATGGCCGTCAGCGCCACCAGCATGGAGACCGGGATGGACAAGGCCACCAGCAACCCGCCGCGCAGATTGCCGAGCAGCAGGAGTAGGACGATCACCACCAACAACCCGCCCTCGATCAGGTTCTTCGCCACGGTCCAGATCGTGCGGTTCACCAGGTCGGTGCGGTTGTAGAAGGTGTCGATGGTGACGCCTTCCGGGAGGGTCTTCTCGATCTCCTCGATCTTGGCGTGCACGTCCTCGGACACCGTGCGGGCGTTCGCTCCCATGAGCATCATCACCACGCCGACCACGGCCTCGCCCTCGCCGTCGCGTGTCACCGCACCCTGGCGGATCATGGGCTTGAACTCGACCTGCCCCAGGTTCTCGAGGTAGACGGGCGTGCCGTTGTCGTCCTGGGTGACCACGACTCTGCCCAGATCGCTCAGCTCTTCGATCAGGCCCTCGCCACGGACGAGGTACTGTTCGTCGGCGTGCACGATGTAGCCGCCGCCCACGTTACGGTTGTTGCCCTCGATGGCCTCGAACACCTGACTCAAGGGGATGCCCAGCGACGTCAGGCGTTTGGGGTCCAGGGTGATCTGGTAAGTCTTCAGCTCGCCTCCGAAGGCGTTGACCTCGACCACTCCCGGGACGGAGCGCAGCTGGTAGTTGACGACCCAGTCAAGCAGGGTGCGCAGCTCCATGGGTGTGTGGTGCTCGCCCCGTACCTCGAACTGGTAGATCTCACCCAGGCCCGTGGAGATCGGCCCCATCTCGGGTTCGCCATAGCCCTCGGGCACCGACGCGCGAGCCTCGACCAGGCGTTCACCCACGAGCTGGCGCGCCCAGTAGATGTCCGTGCCCTCTTCGAAGACGACGGTCACCACCGAGAGGCCGAACTTCGAGACCGAGCGGATCTCCTCCACCTTGGGCAGCCCGCTCATGGCGGACTCCACCGGGAAGGTGATGAACGATTCCACCTCTTGTGGCGCGAGGCCCGGGCTGTTGGTCAGCACCTGCACCTGCACGTTGGTGACGTCGGGCACCGCATCCATGGGCAGCTCGCCCATGGAGCGCACGCCGATCACTCCGGCCAGGAGCCAAAGCACGAGGACAAGAAAACGGTTGTCCAGCGCGAAGTCGATGGTGCTCTTGATCATGAGTCAGCTCCCCCGCTCAGTGATCGTGGCCTTCGCCCAGCTCGCCCTTGCCCAGGGCGGACTTGAGCTGGAACGTGCCCGACACCGCGACCTCCTCGCCGGGCTTCACGCCGGCAAGGATCTCCACGATGGCACCTGCGGGCGGCCCGATGTCCACGGGGCGACGTTCGAACTGCCCCGCTCCCATGTGCACGAAGACGGCCTCACCGTCACTGTCGTGCACCACGGCGCTCTCAGGCAGGACGATGGGCACGTCCCGGCTTTCGACGATCAGATCCACGCTGCCGAACATTCCCGGGCGCAGCGGGAACTCCTCCGGCCACTGAGCGAGCGGGAGATTGTCGAGCACAAGGCGCACCGGCAGCGCCCGGCTCTCACGGTTCAGCTGGAAGCCCACCAGGGTCACCTCGCCCTCGAAGATCAGGTCTGGAAAAGCGTCGAGGTGGATGCGCCCGGGCTGCCCTGTACGCACCGATGAGACCTGGCTCTCGAACGCCGAGGCTAGAATCCACACCTGGGACAGGTCGGTGAGGGTGTAGAGCTTGGTGGCTGCGTCGACGAACTCGCCGGTGGTGATGTGCCTCCCCACGATGATGCCATCCCTGGAGGCGCGCACCTCGTAGGTCCCGGCGACCAGGGGCGACTCGGCGGTCAGGTCGACCAACGCAGCGGCCTCCAGTCCCAGCGCCAACAGCGTATTGCGCGCGGCGTCGTGCTCGATCTCTCGCTCGGCGAGGGTCACCTCCAGCAGCAAGAGTCGGGCATCACGCTCTGCCCCCAGCTCGATGAGGACACGGTCCTTCTCCAACGTCGAGAGCTGCAGCGCCTTCTCGGCTTCCAACAGCGGCCTGATGGTCGAGACGGCCTTCTCGGAGAGCTGCTGCTCCCGATCGCGAATGTGTTCGTTGATCTCGATCGCACCCTGCAGCGCGATCTCGGCGGTCTGCAGGCGCTGGGCGAAGAGCGCCGACTCCCTCGCGAGCGTGGTCTGCGCAGCCTCCACGAGGGCGGTGCCGCGGATGAAGTCAGACACTGCTTTGCCCAGATCGCCGGAGTCGATGACGCAGAGCAACTCACCTCGCTGCACCACATCGCCCAGGTGCTTCTCGACCGAGCGCACGATGCCTGGCGCCTTGGGGTTGACGTGGGTCAGCGTGTCGCCGTTCTCCTTGACCACTGCGGGCAAGGTGATGTGCCGGTCGACGGTCCCCGGACCCGCGCGCTGCAGGACGATGCCCGCTGCCTTGACCTGGGTCTCCGTGAGCTGGACGCCCTCTTCGCCATGTTCTTCGCCCGCCTCGTCACCGGGGGCGTCGTCATCGTCGTCAGCGTGGGAGGCAACGCCTTTTTCATGTGGGCCCTGGTCAGGCTCCGAGGCGTCTCCGCAAGCCGATCCGAGCAGCACAAGGAAGGCCAGAATCACGTGGGGAAGCGCTCCGATCACGGGCGTAAGAGTCATGTTCTTCGTCATCGGTCCAGCTCTTTCACAAGGGTAGGTTCGGTCTCGGTGGAGGGCGCTGAGAGCAGCCCACCGCTGGCAGCCAGCAGCCGCAAGTTTCTGCGCTGGAGCTCAGCGCGGGACTCGGTCGTTGCGGTACGAGCGTCCACCAGGACCCGTTGCAGGATCAGGATCTCAAGGGGCGTGACCTCGCCGGCGTCGAAGGCCTCGCCAGCCAGGCGCAAGCTCTCCTCTGCGTTGGGGAGCAGCTCCTGCTCCAGAAAGCCCAGCTGCTGCTTGGCCTCTTCACGCTCCGCGTAAGTGTCGAAGAGGTCTCTGCGCAGCTCGTGCACGGCGGCCTCCACGTCGGCCCTCAGCTCGGCCCGGCGTGCCATGGCTGTCTCCACGGCACGACGGTTGTTCTCGGTGAACAGCCCGGGAGTGATCCAGAGCCCGGTGCCCACTGCAAACTGCGGCGCCTGGCGAGCGATCGCGAGACGCAGGTCGTCCTCTGCCGCCTGATACGACGCGAGCAGCACCGCCAGATCAGGGCGCAGGGAGAGCGCCCGATCCACCACGGCGTCCAGGCCCTCATCCTCTGTCTCGGCGAGGAACTCCGCGGGCGGATCCCCCGCGACCACGCCGACCTCCACGTTTGGTGGCAAGCCCAGCAGGCTGTTGAGGCTCTGGCGAGCCTCTCTCAAGCGCGAGGTCAGACTCAGGCGCAGGGAGCGGATGGTGAGCAGATCACCGGCAGCCAGGTTCGCCTGGATCGCCGTGGCAGCCCCTGCGGATCGCGCCCGCTCAAAGTACTCCCGGGTGGCGTCCGCAAGCTCGATCACATCATCGTTCTGCAGCAGCAACTGCTCGGCCTCGAACACGTTCTCGCAGGCCACAAGGACATCTCTCGCCAAGGTCCACTCCGCCAGGCTCAGCTGTCGTCGCGCCTCCTCGACGCGCCAACGGGCGGCTCCCTCTTTGGCGTCCAGCTCGCCCGGACGTGGCAGGGTCATCGAGAAGCCAAGGCCCGTGGCCACGTCAAGGGTCGAGTGGTCGCTGTCAATCACCTGGGACGCGATGGCGTCCATAGCGCCCCAGCCGATCTGCGGGTTTGCCAGCAGGCCGGCCTCCAACAACAACGACTTCGCCACACCGATCTGGGTGCGTGCGGAGACCAACCACGGATTGTGCATCACGGCAAAAGCCACGAGCTGCCGGGGCCTGGGCCCGTCGCTCGACACGGACGCCGCTCCGAGGTCGTCGTGCCAACGCCGCCCCTGCAAGGACGACAGGATCTGAGATGTGTCGATGGGCGCGGCCTCGTACTCGTAGGTCGCGCATCCACCGAGGGAGGACACAAGAAACAACAGACACCGGGCAGCCCGTGGGGCGGCCAGACGGTGGGGGACTACCGGGCGCAGACGCACACGGATCGGGGGCTGGGCCATGACGGCACCTCTCCGCAAGGGGACGGGGCGCCGACACCCAGGTCAGCGCCGCCAATCAGGGACTACGGAGGCCTCCTACTAAGACCCTCCGTACGCGGTGAGAGACTGGCCTAGCAGATCAGCTGAACGCTGCGCCGGTGCAGCAAATGCTGGGGCTGCGCGCCCCCAACAGCTGCCTCAGAGGCGACTGTTGCCTCTGGAGTGGCGCTGCCGTCAACGGGTTCGACCGCAAACGGGGAGAGCTGGACGACAAAGTGCCCGAGCCCGAGCGACTCGACGCTGGCGCCGCGCGCCGGGCGAGGGTCGAGCACCACACCGATGTCTGAGCAAGCGACGCAATCCGAGTCGTTTTCGGACGTGGAGAGCGCCGGGGCAGAGCCCATGGGAGCTTCGCCGGTGTCGGCGCAGCAGCCGCCCACGATGACCTCAAGCTGCATGTGCCCGTCGTCCCCGACGCAAACCACAACACTCTGCCCCATTCCCATCACGACGAGCTGAGGCAAGAACGCCAGCAGCAGAACGACACGGTGGATGCGGGAGCACATGCTCATGATTCTCGAAAGACTAGCGATGCGCCGGAGGGCGAGTCAACGCACAGCCCAGCACAGGTCTCGAAATGGGCCCACAGGGCTCTTGGAGTCTATCGGCTGCCCACAGCCCTCCCTTGAGAAGGCTCAATCGACAGGCGAAACCTGCGTGGGATGCCCATCGAGGTCGACGGCGAAGC